>WQSI01000174.1 GCA_009787945.1 Defluviitaleaceae bacterium | reverse complement strand
CATTATCGGGTGGCAGGCATCACCGAAACAGGGGCAATGGACTACACCCTGCACCCCGCAGGTATAAACGAGCCAATCCCCCGCAATGCTTTGGATATATGCGAAAAAATAGGCTTAGATGCAGAGCTTCTAAGCCGAATTAGGGATTATGGGCAACGACCCTCAATTTAAAGTTTTGTGGACAACCCCGCCAAATAGCCCGTGCTGAAAGCAATTTGCAGGTTATACCCCCCCGTCAAGGCGTGGACATCTATCATCTCCCCCGCGAAATACAGCCCTTCCACAAGTTTAGATTGCATTGTAGAGGGGTCAATTTCATCTACGCAAACACCACCAGCGGTTATCACGGCTTCTTTGTAGCCGCGGTTGCCTGCGACGGTTAGCGTCAGACCTTTAATTTGCGTGATTAGGCGGGTTCGCTCTTCTTTTGTGATGCTGTTGACTTTTTTGTCCGCAGGTATGCCCGCAAGCTGCAAAATTACAGGGATTATTGCCTTTGTGAGTATAGAACCCAAGGTGTTTTTTATATCACGGTTAGTATTTTTGTTAAATTCTGCTAACAAATCCAGGTCAGGGGCTAGGTTTAAAGTGATTTTGCCGCCCCCTATATACGCGCTTGCGGTGATTGCCAGAGGTCCAGAAATGCCGTAATGAGTGAAAATTACGTCACCCACACCACGGAAACCCCTTGCCGTAAGCTCTACACGGGATAGAGAAACGCCCATGAGGCTCTCAATCCAAGGTTCTGTGCAGACCAAAGGGGCAAGAGTGGGCTGAGTTGCCGCCACTGTATGACCAAAACCGCGGGCAAATTTAAACCCCGCCCCCGTTGAGCCTGTATTGGGGTAACTAAGCCCTCCCGTGGCTAAAATTACTTTATTAGCCCGAAAAACTTTACCGTCTGACAATTCCACGCAAAAAACCCCGTCATCATCCTTTGTGATGCAGGTAACATCAGAATTTAGGCGCAATTCTGCCCCCTGCTCCCTTATGTGGCGTGAAAGGGCATCAATCACGTCAGAAGATTTGTCAGAAACAGGAAAAACCTTGCCTCCGACCTCCACTTTCGTGGCAACCCCAAGGTCGTTAAACAGCGCGATAACGTCACTGGGCGGGAAGGCATAAAAAGCACTGTACAAAAAATAGGGGTTGCGCAGGGTTTTCTCAATCAACCCTTCCACGTCACAGTCATTGGTTATGTTGCACCGCCCATTGCCTGTAATTCCAACCTTTACGCCCAGTCTGCTATTCTTTTCTAAAAGCAACGCCCCTCTGCCAATGGTTGCAGAAGCCATCATTCCTGCTGCGCCGCCGCCAATTATAATAACTGAATATTCCATGGGATAATTATACACCAATTATTTTTTATTTGCAAGCCTTTTCCCCTTGACAACGGAGCTTGTATAATGTTATAGTAATACCACTCCAAAACAGTAACACCAAACTGGTCTTTTTGCCCGATTGACTGCGTCACAAGAACCTGCACGTACCTATGGGTACGCACAGAACCTTGTTCCTTGCAATCGAACAAAAATCCTGCGTTTTCTGTTACTGTTTTGAAGCGGTATTACTATATGCTAAAAACAAAACCCGATAGGAGGGATTTTTATGGCAACAACATCTGCTGTTAAAAAGAAGCTGGTAAGAGCTTGGCTTGAAAGACACGCGCCCAACCTTAGCCAAGGGGCAATATTGGCAGCTAAGGAACATCTTACATACGAGGAAGCCATAATAAAAGGCATGTTGGAAGAAACTGACAGCCAACAAAAATACATTGCTGCAAGGGAAGGGCATATTGAAGTGACATTAGCGTATATCAAGGGAAAGCCAGGCTCTTTAATGAAGCGATAGCCAAAAAGCGGCAAATTAACCCTTGACACGACCCCCAATCTGTGATATATTCAACATGTTGATTATTGTTGAGATTACAGAAAGGGGTTTTATTTTGTCATTAAAGCATGGTTTACTGGGGCTTTTAAGCCAGTCACCTAAGACGGGTTATGAGCTTGATAAGCAATTTAACGCATTATTAGGCAGTTTTTGGCAAGCTAAAACCAGTCAAATTTACAGAGAGCTTGACACCATGGAAAAAACGGGCTGGCTGTCAAGCGAGCGGGTGTTGCAAGAGGAAAAACCCAATAAGCGGGTGTATTCTATAACTTACACAGGGCAGTCCGAATTTGAGGACTGGATGCAACACGGCGCAATTGACCTGTCCATAAAATCCGCATTTTTGATGCGCATATTTTTTGCAGACAACAACCAAATTGCAGGGCTTTTGCGCACATATCTTAACGCTTTGGAAGAGCTGAAGGAAGCCTTAGGCGGCAACGAATTAACCCAGCTTTTCATCCAAATGATAAACCAAACCAAGCGGGATTGGGTTCAAGCGGCAAGCGGCGGTTTCGTGCGCCCAAACCCGCCTGCTATGGAACATAAATTAGGAGGTTATGATTATGAAGTTTTCCCAAATGAAGTACGAAAGACCAGAGCTATCTCAGGTGCAGACAAACATTCAGAGCTTTTTGAGCAAGTTCAAGGAGGCATCCTCAGCCCAGGAGGCTATGGACATCTACATTTCATATGATGAGTATGTAAACAAAGAGGTGAACCACTTCGGCA
>WQSI01000173.1 GCA_009787945.1 Defluviitaleaceae bacterium | reverse complement strand
AATGGCGGGCAATGAAGGTGTAAGCTTCCTATACTCCATTGGCGGAGGGGTGCGTCATGGCGAAACGGCGGAGCAGGCTGTCATTCGTGAGGTTTTTGAAGAAACAGGTGTTCAATATGAAATTGATAGATTGGCGTTCGTACATGAAAACTTTTTTGTCATGCACGAAGGGGTTTCCAAAGGTAAACAATGCCATGAAATAGCATTTTATTTCTTAATGAAGCCGCGAGGCAGCCGAGAGGTTAATTGCAAAAGTGAAACGCCTGATGGCAAAGAGTTTGTAAAATGGATTCCTATTGACGAGTTGCAAAACTATACAGCGTATCCTTCGTTTTACACGGAGAAGCTGTTGAATTTACCTGCCACCGTTGAGCATATTGTCGGCAATTGAACACGACAAGAGATGCTTGTGGCTTTTCTATAATCTGCTCGTTGGGAAGCATAGCCCCTAAAATCAAAAACAGGACACTCATCGTACCAGTGTCCTGTTTTCGTTCTGCTTTCTTACACTATCCGACCTAAATACAAGGTCTTTTAATATCTATTTCCCATTTACCAAAACTTCGTACAAAAGCCCCATTCTTACATACATGCCGTTAAGAGATTGCTCAAAATATTTTGCCCTCGGGTCATTGTCAACCTCAGTCGCAATTTCGTGACGGCGTGGCAGAGGGTGAAGAACAATAAGGTTTGGTCCAAAATGGTTCATGGCTTCCATGTCAATTACAATTTCTTCCACCTGGATGCCTTCTTTTTCAAAACGCTCGGTTTGGGTGCGGGTTTGGTAAATAACATCCAAATCCTTTGGCAAATCGGTTATTTTGTCAACTTTTATGTATTTTACGCCCCGCTCTGTTATGTAGTCAATATATTCTTGCCCAAGAGCCAGCTGGGGAATGGACAAGCCGTAAACCGTGACATTTTCGTATAAAGAAAGCATTTTGATTAGGGAGTGGATGGTGCGCCCATATAACAAATCTCCTAAAATCGCTACAGAGATATTGTCAAGGCGACCTTTGTTTTTGTAGATTGTGTAGGTGTCAAGCAGAGCTTGAGTTGGATGCTCGCCAGAACCTGCACCAGCGTTTAAAATTGGTGCGCCCGACACCTTCGCGGCTCGCTCGGCAGAATCCTTATCAGGATGACGCATAACAATACAGTCAGAATAGGCATCCATTACACGAATGGTGTCCTCCAACGTTTCCCCTTTAATAGCAGATGACATTTCCAAGGCATTTTCCGTGGAAATGTTTTTGCCTCCTAGGCGCAAAATCGCCGCCTCAAAAGACAGACGGGTGCGGGTGCTTGGCTCATAAAAAATCGTAGCAACCACCTTATCCGCTATGGCAGAGCTGTAAGACCTTTCATTCTCGCGAATATGGTCTGTAAGTTTGAAAAGCTTGTCCAATTCCTCACGGCAAAACTGCTCCGAACCTAAAACATGACGCATAAAAACATCTCCCTTAGAACTTTATTTTTGCGCAATGAACCACAAAATTCCATGCACAAATTGCTTTATTATACAGCAAAGGAAGTCACCTGTCAAGTATTTTTTTGTAAAAGTTTCTAGAAATTATAACCAACTAGACGGAGGCGGGTTTTTTCGCTCTCGGTCGTAGATGCAACGGCCTTTGCTGTCGATTGCCACTATAACGGGGAATTTTTCGACGGTTAGGCGGCGGATGGCTTCTGTTCCTAAATCTGCAAAGGCAACCACTTCCACGGATTTGACAGACTTGCTCATTAGGGCGGCGACCCCGCCTGCACCAGCAAAATAAACCCCGTGATAATTGACGATGGCATTGCGCACCTTTTCACAACGCAAACCCTTGCCCACCATGGCTTTTAAGCCGTGGGAGATGAGCTTTGGAGAGTGCAAGTCCATACGTCCTGCAGTGGTTGGACCAATGGAGCCGATGACTATGCCTTCGGGGGCTGGGCAAGGCCCTGCGTAGAATACAATTGCTCCATTTACATTAAATGGCAGTGGATACCCCTCGTCTAACAGCTCTATCATACGAATGTGGGCGGCGTCCCTGGCTGTGTAAATTTCCCCAGTTATATGTACCATGTCGCCTACGGACAGCCCGTTGATGATTTGGTCACTTAGGGGCGTGAAGATTTCCTTAATCATAAAATCGCCTCCTCGTGTCGGTTTACGTGGCAACCAAGGTTAACGGCCACGGGCAAGCCCGCAATATGGGTTGCAAAAGTGTTGATATGCACCGCCATTGCCGTGGTTTTGCCCCCAAGCCCCGATGGCCCAATGCCTGTGGCGTTGATGCGCTGTAAAAGCTCTTTTTCCACCTCTGCCCAATATCTGTCTGGATTTGGCTTGCCCAAAGGACGCAATAGAGCGCGTTTTGCCATCATTGCAGACTTATCAAAGCTGCCGCCAACGCCAACGCCAACAATAATTGGCGGGCAGGCGTTGGAATCCGCTAAAACAACGGTTTCCACCACGAAATCCTTCACCCGCTCTATGCCATCTGACGGAACAAGCATGGTAAGGCGTGACATATTTTCGCTTCCAAACCCTTTAGGGCTGACGGTTATGTGGAGTTTATCCCCAGGCACAATTTCATAATATATTATGGCGGGGGTGTTATCCTTTGTGTTTACGCGGTTT
>WQSI01000172.1 GCA_009787945.1 Defluviitaleaceae bacterium | reverse complement strand
CCCTGACGAATAGGCGTGCCTGGGAAGGGCGGCAAACCTGGCGTTGGCGGCGGCGTAGGAGGTGTAACCTGCCCCCCTGGTTGCAGGTCTAAATATTCCCTAAACAACCTCTCCCAAGTGATTGGACCAACCACACCATCTGCATTAAGCCCAAAAATCCTCTGGAAGGCACGAACGGCTTCTTCTGTTGTTGCTCCAAAGTTGCCGTCAACGGTCACTTCTGGTATGCCAGGAATGGAATGAGAAAGCCTTCTAAGGGCTTCCTGCACCCTGCGGACATTTTCGCCAGAAGAGCCAAGGCGAAGGGCAGTGCCTGGATATGTGGGCATACCTGGCGGGCTTTCTGGCGGCGGGGTTGGCTGAGGATGTTCAGCGTTTTGGCGTATGCCCCAGTACACTTCGTAAATTTTGCGCCAAGTGATTGGACCAACCACGCCATCTGCATTCAAGCCGAAATGTTGCTGGAAGGCGCGGACGGCAGCGGTTGTAAGGCTGTCAAAGCGGCTTGTGTCTGCTACGAAAGGAATGTCGTCATAATACATACCAATGAAGTCTAGCAGAAACTGGAGTTCTGTAACCAGTCTGCCTGTGTTGCCCTCGCGTATAATTTGGGTTGGGGGCGTTGTGCCGATTCCAATGCGTATGCCTTCGCTGTCCATCTCCCATAAACCTTTCTCAACGGCATAAATTCGGCTTATTTGAAACCAGGTTGCGCGGTCTATCACACCAGTTTGGGGCAGATTATAAATCTGCTGAAACACACGGACGCTGTTTTGGGTGCTTGCCCCAAAAACCCCGTCTGTGGGGTTGATGATGATATTTGTGTAACGCCCTAAAATGCGGTTAAGATACCGCTGCATGGTGCGCACATATTCCCCCGAAGAACCCATGGAAAGGTTATTCCCTGGCCAGGACTCCAAAGCCCCCGTAAAATTGTTGCTTTCCCTAAGCTCCAAATTTTGTCTGTAGTATTTAGTGATGATTTGCCAGGCGTTCATCCCTCTGTCGCGCCCATCATAGAAAGAGCCCCACTGAGATAAACGACCAGGGAAGTTCGCCACCACCCCGTCATTATAAAGTGCCAAAAACGGCTCTTGATGACCAACAACCGCCAAATAGTTGTTAAAAATCCTGTCTACAATGGCGGATATGCGCGCGCCAATCGTTCCGCCATGGGTGTACTGCTGGTCGATGGTTGTGCTGTTGGTTAGAAAGTGGTAAAATTTAATTAAAGGTCACGGCGAAACTTTCGCCGTTCCATTCGATTTTGTTTACGAGGGTTTTTATTATGTTTCGGCGTATGGCGTAATCGCCACCCATGAAGTCGCTAGCTTTAATTTTATCGGCGGCTTCCCGTAGTATTTCTAGGTTCATAATTTCGTCGTCTAATCCATCCTTTTGTCCTTCTTGGCGCATCAATTCTTGGCGCAGGAAAGTGTTTCGGGCATCTAAATCCTCGATTTGCTTGGTTGCATATTTGCTGATGGTTGGATTTTTGGACTCTGCTAGTTTCATCACTAAATTTTTAATTGCGGCTTCATTTTTACTTATCTCTTGTTTGTGTTTGGTGGCTTCTTTTTTGGACTGTTCAATTTTATCAAGGGATATGACTTTTTTTGTTTCTAACTGCTCTAACAGTCCTGCGTCACTACTCAACAAATTACAAATTGTGTCAACAATATCTTTGTCGAGTATGTCGCCTCGAACATTTTTTGTGTCGCATTGGTGCTTTTTAGTAATTTCCTTGGTGCGGCAAATATAGTAAAACTTTTCATCGTCAGCTTTAACACAAAACGGTCGCATGTAGTCGCCACATTTCTTACAACGAAGCACCCCGCTTAAAATTCCCCATTTACCTATTGGTCTGCGGCGTGTATGCCTTTTGCGCTCATCAATTATGTTTTGTACTTGTATCCATTTCGCTCCTGAAATGATGGGTTCGTGAGTTCCGACGCCAATCAGCCAGTCCTTAGGTGGATGCTTGGTTTTACGAAAAACAGCAATTCCCTTTGACCCATCCCATTTTTCAACCTCATCATACACCTGCGAGCCTAACTGCTTAAAATATTCATATGTATGCCTATCAGCGGCGGCATAGATTGGGTGCGTCAAAATCCTGTGAAAAGAAACACATTTATAACGATACCCGCCACGTGTGCGAATATCATTTATTGCATAATCTTTTTCAATTCTACTAATGCTTTGCCAGTCAAGGTATTTATTGAAAATGTCTTTGATTTGACCAATTTCATCATCATCTATAACTAAAATATTATATTTTTTTCCTTCATCAGTTTTTCTTTCTTCTTTTTTGTAGCCCTGGGGAGTTTTACCACTTAAATAACGTCCTGTTTTGGCGAGGGCGGAAAGGTTGTCTGAAACACGTTCTGCAATTGTATCCCGCTCCAATTGGGCAAAAACCGAGGATATATACATCATAGCTTTACCCATAGGTGTTGTGGTATTAAATTGCTCTTTAATGGACACAAAGCCAACATTATGCTTTTCTAAAATTTCAAGAGTTTCTGCAAAGTTAGCCACATTGCGGCTTATCCTGTCCAAACGATAGCACACCAGAACATCAAATTTTTTCTTGGCAATGTCTTTTATTAGCTGTTTAAACATTGGGCGGTCGGTGTTTCCGCCCGAAAAACCCTCATCTTCGTACACAAAAAACTCTGGATTATCAAAATG
>WQSI01000171.1 GCA_009787945.1 Defluviitaleaceae bacterium | reverse complement strand
CCGCGTTTTCATGCTAACCCCAAAGGGTATGGTGCTAACCGATGCCCACAAGGACACTTTGGCTAAAAACGGGCTTTTGCCAGGGGGCAAGTTTAAACCTTTTTCCCGCAACAGATAGGTAGGTCGTATGAATGTAGCTATCGAAACAGCAATTTTTTGGTTTTCGCAAATTTTGCGTTATTCCATGTTAATTCGCGCCTTAATGTCTTGGATACCTCAATTACGCGGCAGTATTCTTGACAAAATTTTGTCATTTATTACAGAGCCTTTTGTTGGGCCTGTCCGCAGGTTGATACAAAAATCCCCTTTAGGCGGGGGTATGATTGACTTCTCTTTTATCGTTGTTTTTATTTTAATAATAGTGCTAACGCCTATTTTACAAAGTTTGGCACTTCAAATTCCGTTTTAAATTGACTGAGAATGTTAAATCTGATTCACCATAGTGGGGGATGGCTCGCTTTGATGAATTAGGTTTATTTTGATTATGGGGGCTAACGGGGAGGTCTAATATTATGAAAAAAATTGGAATTATGGGCGGAACTTTCGACCCTATACACAACGGGCATCTGCGGGCGGCAGAAGAGGTTCGGGAGGCTCTCGGGCTTGACGAAATAACCTTCATGCCTGCGGGAAACCCCGTTTTAAAGCAAGGCAAGGACATTACTCACGCTCTGGACAGGCTTAATATGTGTGTTTTGGCAACCACCAACAACCCGCATTTTTCTGTTAACGAGCTGGAAATAAGGCGGGCGGGTATCACATATACTGTTGATACGGTTTTGGAGTGGCGCGGGCTTTATCCCAATGACGAGCTGTATTTTATTGTGGGAACGGACGCGGCAAAATATTTCCACAAATGGCGGGGTTATGAGAAGATTTTGGAAAATTGCCAGCTGGTGGTAGTTGCCAGGGATTGGGAAGAAAAGCCCGAAACAGACTGGGATTTCCATTGGGTGGAAATTACACAATTGGATATTTCTTCCACGCAAATTCGTAAGGATTTGGAAGAGGGTAAGTCTGTCCGTTATCTTGTGCCTGATGGTGTTGCAGCATATATCGAGCAAAATGGGCTTTACAAAGGCGAAATGGCAACTTTGGAGGATGCTTTGGCTGCCGAGCTTAGCAGGCCTCGGTTTCAGCACTCCTTAGCGGTGAAGAAGGAGGCAATTGCCCTTGGAAAGTTTCATGGCGCAGATGATGAAACCCTTGAAAAGATTGAAATTGCAGGGCTTTTGCACGACTGTGCCAAAAACCTTTGTGAAGAGCTGCCCTATGCCGAAATTGCCAAAGTTTGCGCCCGCGGCGGTTACGATTTGCCTGGTTTTTTTGAAAAATCCCCCACCCTTGCCCACGGCTACATGGGTGCGGTGCTTTCAGGGGAGGTTTATGGGGTTTCAGACCCCGAAATCCAGTCTGCCATTGCCTGCCACACCTTTGGCAAGGCAAATATGTCATTTATTGACAAAATAATCTATCTAGCTGACTTTTTTGAGCCAACGCGCCCGAAAAACCAGGCTCGAACTGCCGCCAGGGAGCTTGCCTATAAAAACATTGACAAGGCGATGATTTTTGTGCTAAAATTAACCATTGAACGAAATGAAAGCCTTGGGCGGATGATTTATACCGCGTCCAAAGAGGCACTTGATTATTTGGAGGAGCGAAATGAGCGAGATTAAAAATACTGAAAAAGAAAACATTTTTGCAGGGGTTAAGGCGGCGTATAAAGCCGTGGACGACAAGCAGGGCGAGGACATTATGGTGCTTGACATCAGCTCCATTTCGCCCCTTGCGGACTATTTCATCATCGCCAGCGCAGGTAACAGCAACCTGTTGAAAGCCATGGCGGAGGCGGTGGACGAGGCGTTGCACCCCCTGGGTATTACCACGCGCCACGTGGAAGGCACTCAATCTGCCCGCTGGATTTTAATGGATTTCGGATGTATTATTGTGCATCTTTTTCACAAAGAGGAAAGGGAATTTTACCGCCTGGAGAAGCTTTGGGGGGATGCCCGCCATTTGATGATTGAAGAGCTGGAATAGGGGGATTTTGTGAAAGAATTTAAGGTTGGCAATATTAATGTGATTGTTGTCAGAAATTATGACGAAATGTCAGAGGTGGCAGGAAAAATTATGGCGGAGCAAATTAAGACCAAGCCAGATTCTGTACTTGGTCTTGCCACGGGGTCAACTCCTATTGGCACTTATAAATATTTGGTTGGCGCAGGGCTTGATTTCAGCGGCATCCGTGCCTTTAATCTTGATGAATATTACCCATTGGCGCAGTCTAACAACCAAAGCTATTACCACTTTATGAATGAAAATTTATTTAACCATGTGAACATTTTAAAAGGAAATTTTGATATACCAAATGGAGAAGCCAGCGACCCTGTTGCCGAGTGTCAGCGTTATGAAAACGCCATTAAGGGGTTGGGTGGAATTGACTTACAGTTGCTTGGTTTGGGCAACAACGGGCATATTGGTTTTAATGAGCCAGACAGCCACTTTTCCAAGGCAACCCACCATGTAGCTTTAGACCAAAGTACCATTGACGCAAATTCCCGATTGTTTGACAGTTTGGATGATGTGCCAAAACACGCCCTAACCATGGGAATCGGCACGATTATGAACGCTCGGAAAATTGTTACATTAATCAGCGGGGCGGGCAAGGCGGATATTGCTAAAGCTGTTATTTGTGGCAATATTGACCCGCAAGTGCCAGGGTCGGTTTTGCAACTGCACCAAAATGTTACTATTATTTTAGATGAAGAAGCGGCGAAACATTTGT
>WQSI01000170.1 GCA_009787945.1 Defluviitaleaceae bacterium | reverse complement strand
AAGCCCCAAAGCCTCAGGCATAGCAAAAATGGCGGCAGCCATCGCCACCACAAACCCCAAAACCCCAAGCCACAGACGCTTCATAAAATCACCCTAAACCCTTCAAAATAATTATACATCAGTATCCAACAAAAAACAACCCAGATTTAAATAATCTGGGTTGAAAGGACAGAATTGGTGCGAATTTTTCCTACACCTTCCACCGCTTTAAGGCAATTTAGGCGGTTTTGGCACACTTCCACCACATACAGCCCAATGGCGGGCAGGCGATATTTTATTTTTGCAATTGCGGCAATTTTCCCTTCCTGTTCTGGATTTTGAGCGGCTTCTACCATAATTTCAACTTTATCCATTTTCCCACCTCCTTACTTATATTATATGTTTTAAACAAAATTATTGCCTGTATATGTTTAAAAAATGGAAAAAATACCCAAGCTTTTACCATATATTGGAAATAGCGAGAGATTGGGGGCATTATTATGCAAAGTGACAGCAACCGTAAAGTTGTAATGTTAAAAGGAACCAGGGATAAATGGTACGAGCAAGCGATTTTTATTCTAAAGGAAGGGGCGGTGCAGGGAGAGATGGACTGCATTAAAGAAGCAGAGAGAATTATAAACGGGCGCGGTTTACAGAATATTTTGGCGGATAAATATAATTACACAACGCCCCCCGCCTATATACCCGCCGCAACAACAGCGCAAATTGCGCAGAAAAAACCTGGCACAACCGCAACCCCACAAAAAAACAAGAAGCTTGATAGCTTCTTGAACATGGGGCTAATTTTAACTGGCATCGCCGTTGTGGCGTTAATTACTTATCACTTTCTATAAAAGATTATATAACCACCCCGTAGGGGCGCATATTATGCGCCCGCTGTCTGACAAATGTGATGTTAATGAAGAGTACCTTTGCCCGACATCGGGCGCATAATATGCGCCCCTACGCAAGCCAAGCAGATAATACACAGATGCGGGGTTTATGTAAAGTTGCATACAGTTACCAAAATTTAACATTCACCCTACAAACAACCCATAGACAGGAGGATTTCTTCCTCCTGTTTTTCTAATTCCGAAAGCCTGTTGGTTAAGGAATTATAAGCATCATGCAAATCCCGCTCCAAATTTTCCACAACATTTAAATTGTCAGAAATTTGACCTTTCACCGACATATCCGTAAAAATATTATCAAACCAAAAATCCACCATGCGCTCGGTTCTGCAAATGGCGTTAAAGCTTGGCACGGAAAGGTAAAGCATACCTTCCAGCCGCCCTGCCAGGTCTTTCATTTGGGCAGACAGGGTGTAAAATGCCTCCTCTGCCTCATCTAAATGGGAATATTTTGCTATGTGGGATAAAATGCCCCCGCGGGTGAACATGTCAAAAGTTGCCCAACCCCTAGCAGAATCCAAAGACCGAATAACATTCCTGACAGTGACCTCTATGTGTTTTATGGCGTTTTTGGCATCCTGTGCCTCTGCCATTTGGCTTACAACATCACAATGCTCTGTGGCACGTCCTGCCAGCTTTTTCCGCCTTGCGTCAAATTCTGCCTGCAAGGTTGCCTGTTCTGCCTTTAGTTCGTAGATGCGCTTGCTAAGGTTCTGTTCTTCTTCCAGAAGGTGAACCCTGCGGGCTTTTGCCTTGTCGTAAGCCAACTTGGCTTCAATCTCCTGTTGCTGCTCCTTTTCAAGCTTATCTTCATAACGCCCAACAAGGCGCAACAAGAAAGCGGACAGCCCATCCCGCTCCATGCGCTCCACATCCCGCTTTTCTCTTTCATACTTCCGCAAAAGGCTGGCAATGTCGCTGTCAATATTTGCCAGAACGCCTTGGGTTTCTGCCAGCCGCTCTTCATATCTGGGCAGGGTGGCAACGCGGTTATACTTTTCCCGCAAACCATCCATTAGGCGCGCCCTCTATACTCCCCTGTGCGGGTGTCAATTTCCAAAATATCCCCAATGTTAATAAACAGCGGCACATTAATGGTAACGCCAGTTTCTAAGGTGGCGGGCTTTGTTGCCCCGGAGGATGTATTGCCTGCAAAACCAGGCTCGGTTTCCGTAACCGCCAGCTTAGCGATAATTTCAGGCTCAATAGCAAAAACATTGCCATTGTGGCTCAAAACCTTAACCATGTCATTTTCCCGCACAAATTTAAGGGCATCCCCCACGGTGTCCTCGTTTACGCCCATTTGCTCAAAACTTTCCATGTCCATAAAATAAAGCACAGTGCCGTCTTGATACAAATATTGCATGTCTACAGCGTCAATTTGGGCGCGGGGCATCTTTTCCTGGGGGCGGAAGGTTTTTTCCACCACAGCCCCTGTAATGATGTTTTTTAGCTTAGAGCGCACAAAAGCCGCGCCCTTACCAGGCTTAACATGCTGAAATTCTACAATCCTGTAAATCGAACCTTCATATTCGATGGTCAAACCATTTTTGAAATCACCTGCTGAAACCATTGTATTACCTCCTATAATTTACCAAAAATTTAATAGCCATAATGTAACCCTCTGCACCAAAGCCAGAAATTTGCCCGATGCAATAAGGGGCAACCACGGATTTTCTACGGAACTCTTCCCTTCCGTGGATATTGGACAAATGCACCTCCACAGCGGGAATGTCCACGGCAGAAATGGCATCTGCCACGGCATAGCTGTAATGGGTAAATGCCCCAGGGTTTATCACAATCCCCGTTGTGCCGTCTGTGTGGCAAGCCTGTATGCGGTCGATAATCTCCCCTTCGTGGTTGCTTTGAAATTGGGTTAGGGTAATTTGCAAATCTGCCGCCAACCTATCAATTTGGGCGGTTATGTCCGAAAATGTGACCGTGCCATAAATTTCTGGCTGGCGAACCC
>WQSI01000169.1 GCA_009787945.1 Defluviitaleaceae bacterium | reverse complement strand
TCCTGGGTCAGCCCCTTGCGCAAAACTCCGAATTTTATTGGTTTGGCAGCGGGGAATCCCAACTTTTTCTGGATTATTCTGGTTTAGAGATAACTCCGCCGCCTACATCTTGGTCATCCCAAATCTTCCATGGGCGACAGCCCTCCGATGGCATTTTCCGCCCCCATGTGCTGATAGAATACACCATATACCACTGGATAAATAACAACGACCCGTTTTTTGATTTTGTTGTGGAAGAAATTTCTAAATAAAAACCCCCCATCAGGGGGATTTTTTATTATATGCTAGACCACAAAATATTAAGAGCGTGGGGAATGTACACATGTTTGGGACTTCCAATAAGGTGTTGCGCCAGATAAAATGAAACTTTATTAACAGGGTCTGCCACATTTTGCACACCGCCCAAGCCGCCCCAAGCAAATGTGCCTTCTGGCCGCAGGCTAAGGCATTTGCCTGCATCATAAACAACAGCAGAGCCAAGCCCGTATCCATAACCTTCTGGCGTGTTATTGCTCACCCTATAAGCGTCTAAAGCCTTGCCGCTTATGTGGTTTTTCTTCATCAATTCCATCATAGGTTTTGATAAAATTCTAGCACCATTAGCACCCACGCCGCCGCATGCCATTGCATCTAAAAACACAATAAAATCTTCTGATGGCATTACAAGCCCACCTCCCCCGCTTTGATAACGCAAGCCAGCGTTGGCATTGTGCCCTAAACAATCGGTTGTTGTGGGGGTTATCTCCTTGGTAAGTGCGTTGTAGTTATATTGTGGGGCAATGCGGTGCTTGCGCTCCTCTGGCACAAAAAAGCCTGATTCTTTAATGCCCAAAGGCGCGAAAATATTCTCCTCTAAATACTCCCCGAAAGATTTACCACTTACAATTTCTACCACAGCACCCAGCACCTCATGGCAATAGCCATAATTCCAACCCTCACCAGGTTCAAACAAAAGGGGTTCTTTCGCTAAAGCCTCTGCAAACTGCCTTGTGGTGTAGTCGTTTCCCGTTTCCTCTCTCAACTTGTTAAGGGATGGGTTAAAGGCATCGTAAGAAAGCCCTGCCGTCATATTAAGCATTTGCAAAATAGTAATTTTGTTTCTGGCAGGGGCAAAAGCCCATGTTCCATATCTAACCTGCATATTTTCATACTCTGGCAAATATTTGTGGAGGGGGTCTGCCAATAACAACCGCCCTTGTTCCACCAATTGCAGCACTGCCGCGCAGGCAATCATCTTAGTTGCAGAATAGATATTGTACAAAGCACCTGGTTGCGGCTTTATCTTGTTTTCCATGTCCATATACCCAGTCTGATGCCGAAAAATCTCCTGGTGGTTCTGCCACACTATAACATCAATTCCTGGCATTTTATGCTTCTCAATTGCTTCATCCAAAAACTCTCTCAGCCTATTAAAGTTGTTTGTCATTTGAATTCCTCCAAAAGCTTTTTTATTAGATTATACCACAGCGTTTCCCTCACGTCCAGAACGCTTTTTTCATAACTGCTATATTTTTTCGTGATACCCATAATCTGGTATAAGCTTGGGCAAAACCCCGTAAAGTTATAAAGAGGTGATTTTATATGGGTAAACCAACAATGGTTATGCGCAAAAAAATATTGATGGTTATGGGAGTTATGGCAGCCATGCTTTTAATTTTGGGGGCTAGAATACTCTATATACAAACTGTCCATGGGGAAATGTTGCAGGCGCGGGCTTATGAACAGCACACGCGGGATAGGCTTATCCGACCAGACCGCGGGAATATTTATGACCGCAACGGGGTCGGGCTTGCTGTAACCCGCACCGTTGCCACCGTCAGCGTCATCCGCTCACAAATTGAGGATGCAGACCTTGTGGCAACAACCTTGGCGGAGGCTCTTGAAATGGACTTGGACACCATTCGGGAGAAGATTGGGCGCAGGGTGGCTTTAGAGCGCATCCAAAGCCATGTTGACATAGAAATTGCAGAGGAATTGCGCAGATTATCAATTCCTGGCATAATTATCGACGAAGATGTGGAGCGGGTTTACCCCTTTAATGACTTGGCGGCACAGGTCATTGGCTTTGTGGGGATTGACAACCAAGGCATCATAGGGCTAGAAGCCAGATTTGACAGCCATTTAGCAGGGCAGCAAGGTAAAATTCTAACAGAAACCGATGCCCGCGGGCGGGAGTTTATAGACAGCCAAACAATCCGCATTGACCCTGTTGACGGGCATAATTTAGTTACCACTTTAGACGCGGTTGTCCAGCAATTTGCACAGCAAACCATTGAAAAAGCAGTGGAAGCAAAACAAGCCATCCGCGGGGCAATCATCGTAATGAACCCCCAAACTGGCGAGATTTTAGCAATGGCAAATGTGCCGAGCTTCGACCTAAACGAACCCTTCACAATCAACAATGCAGATTTAGCCGAAATTTGGGCGCAACTGCCAGGAGAAGAGCGAATGAACCACCTTAACGCCATGTGGCGCAACTTCACCATTAATGACACCTTTGAGCCTGGGTCAACCTTCAAAATCCTAACCTCGGCAGCGGGGTTGGAGGAAGGGGTTATTGGTGTGGATAGCATGTTTGTCTGCACAGGCTCGCGTACAGTTGGCGGGCGGCAAATTGGTTGTTGGCGCAGACCTCGCTCCCATGGTTCGCTTAATTTTATAGAAGGGGTTCAGCACAGTTGCAATCCAGTTTTTATGGAGATTGGTGAGCGGCTGGGGGCGGAAACTTTTCACGAATATATGGGGATTTTTGGGTTTACAGAGCGTACAGGGGTTGATTTGCCTGGGGAAGCCGTGGGCATTATGTTTCCTGTGGACAAAATTGGCCCTGTAGAGCTTGCTGTTATGAGTTTTGGGCAAAGCTTTCAAATAACACCTTTGCAGCTTATGCGGTCGGCGGCGGCTACGGTTAATGGGGGCTATAT
>WQSI01000168.1 GCA_009787945.1 Defluviitaleaceae bacterium | reverse complement strand
ACCTTGTTCGCGGATAATTTCCACCTCTGCCATACCTTCCAAACGCTTTGCTTCCGCCCTGGAAGAACCTTCCAAACGAATGGATTCAGCTCGGGCTTGAGCTGTAGCAATTTCGCGGTATTTTGACACATCCGCCTCTTTTTCAAGACGATATTTTTCCGCATCTGCCTGCTTGATGATGGTTGCTTCAAGCTCGCGCTCTTTACGCTTGGCTTCCTGCTCTGCAAGTTCAATCTCCTTTTCTTTCTGGATAATTTCAACTTGCATATTGGTTTCTGTAACCTCTTTTTTAACCTTGTTACTTTCGATTTCGTAGGCAAGGTCGGCAACTGCCTTAGAGGTTTCCTGCTCTTTACGGAAAGCCTGAACTTTCAGCTCTTTCACCTTTTGAGCTTCAGCAACCTGGGTTTCTGCCACAAGGCGAGCCTCTTCACCAAGGCGGCTTGCCTCTGCTGTGCGGATTTTGGTTTCCTTAGCCGCTTCAGCTTCAGCAATTTGGGCATCCCTCTTAACCTCAGAAATACGCTTTTTACCAAGGGCAGACAGGTAGCCATTTTCATCAGAAATATCACGGATTGTAAAAGCTTTAATTTCCAAGCCCATTTCCGTCAAATCTTGTGCTGCTGTGCCTTGGACTTCGCTTGCGAATTTCGTCCTATCCCTGTAAATTTCTTCCACCGTCAACATGGAAATGATTTCACGGAGCTTACCTTCCAAAACATAACGTGAAATCTCCTCAATTACAGAGATTGTGCGGGATTCGCTGCCGCGGTTAAACTGCTCCATTGCCGCTAAGATGCTTTCTTTGTCGCTTTTGATTTTGATAACCGCAACGCCGTCAGCAGAAATGGCAACACCTTGGCTTGTCATCGCTCCTGCGATGCGCACCTCAATTTTCATGTTTTCAAGGGAGATTTTGTCGGTACGTTCCAAAACAGGGATAACAAAGCCACCTCCGCCTGAAATCACCCGCTTTCGCAAGCCCGTCACAATCATTGCCTTGTCTTGGGGAACTTTCTTCCAAAAGGAAAGAAACGTGAACAAAACAAGCAACACAACACCTAAAATCACGCCGATGATGACTAGCGCATCACCTGTAATCCATTCTGGCATAAATTTTACCTCCTTATTTTTTACACCTTCTCACGAACGTGATAGGTGTTTTTTTCAATATAAACAATTTCCACTTGAGCATTACGCTCAATCCCTGCGCCATTGTCGCTTTTAGCAGGCCCTGACACAATTTTGTCGTTAACAACATAGGTAATCTTGCCAAAGCCGCCTTGAAGAATGGTTTCTGACACCTTTGCCGTTTTACCAATCATGCTCTGCTTTTCGTGGGTATTGGTGTTTTGCCGTCGTTGCAGGGGTATCAAAACAAACCGCAAAACAAGAAAAGTCAGCCCAAGTCCGCCAATGCCACCAATGCCCCACGCTCCAAATGGCCCAAAAATTGGGTTAAAAATCAGCCCAAGCCCACCAAGAGCAGTCAAAAACATTGCAATAATTATGGGCTTGAAGGCAGAAGCCACTCCAGTGTCAAAATCCATTCCAGAAGCCCCAAACGCCTGCCCCAAAACAACAGAAAGCACCACAAAGCCCGCTCCTACGCCAAAAAAAATGAAAAATAAAGTGTCCATCACATCACCTCATTATTATTTTACCATTACATCGTTGACATTGCAAGCAAAAAGCTGTATGATTATAATAATATTTTTTGGGGGGTCATCGCCATGGAAACATTTGGAGCTCATAAGTATACAATCGAAAGCCCAAGCCCTACATATGACAGGTTTTCCCGAGTGATGGCTTGGCTTCCAGCCTCCCTAGCATTGCTCGGGCATTTCTGGAGCATTATAAATTCGGATTTTGCGGCAGTGCATGTAGTCACCATTGTCTTGCTCATAATTAATGTTTTGGCATTGGTTTTCTTGCCAACCTATATTGTTGGTGAAATTTACGCAAAAGGCGCAAGCATCCGCATTGGTTGGGCGTTTACCCAGCTGGATTTTAAGGATATTGCTAAAATTGACGTAAGAGAGCGCAAAGTTATAATTAGGCGTAAATATGGCTTTAACTTGCGTCTATACTCCAGAAATATATTGGAGTTTGACGAATTTTCCACAAGATTGCAAGACATTTTTAAAGCATACACACAAAGGAGCATGTAAAATGCATAAACACAGCCTTTTAACGGATTTTTACCAGTTAACCATGATGCAAGCCCGATTTTTAGCGGGAGAGGCGGAGCAAACCGCTGTTTTTGACATGTTTATCCGAGAAAACCCTGGGGGCAACGGTTTTTCGGTCTTTGCGGGGCTTGCTCAGTTTGTGGAATATATTGACAATTTGGGATTTGACGGTGGTGATATTGACTATTTACGCGCCACAGGGGGTTTTGATGCCAAATTTTTAGAATATCTTCGTGAATTTTCCTTCACTGGCGATATTTCCGCCATGGCAGAGGGGTCTATATTTTTTCCTGGCGAACCTGTGATAACCGTTAAAGCTCCGCTAATTCAAGGAAATTATATCGAAACCGCTATGCTCAATATTTTAAACCATCAAAGCCTCATTGCGACTAAAGCGGCACGGGTTTGTCATGCCGCTGATGGTGATGATGTGTTGGAATTTGGTTGCCGCCGCGCACAGGGGGCAGATGCGGCAGTTTTAGGCGCAAGAGCGGCTATAATCGGCGGTTGTTCTGCAACTTCCAATGTGTTGGCGGGCAAGCTGTTTGGTCTGCCTTTGCGCGGCACTCATTCCCATTCTTGGGTCATGTCCTTTGACTGCGAATTAACGGCATTTCGCAAATATGCCGAAGCCTTCCCTGATAAGTGTATTTTGCTTGTAGACACTTATGACACCCTAAATTCGGGCATCCCCAACGCCATCAAGGTTTTTGATGAGGTGCTGGCGTCCAATGGAAAATTAGAAAATTATGGGATAAGATTGGATTCTGGTGATT
>WQSI01000167.1 GCA_009787945.1 Defluviitaleaceae bacterium | reverse complement strand
AATGTCAGCAAGCACAATAACATGGTAGGGGCGAGCATTGCTCGCCCCATTTCTGTAATGAGTTGCCATATTGAGGTTACGTTTGTCGGATTGGGGCGGGCAATGCCCGCCCCTACCAGTTAAGGATTGGGGTGAAATAAAAATTTAACAAAATTTACAAAAAGGCTTGACGAATTTTGTCGAATGTGATATGATTTTTTTACAAATTATTTTTGTATTTAAAGTAATTGTTAAATTATAAATTATGTATATTTTGTCGAAAAAGGGGATAATTTGTTGAAATAAAAGTATTGTGAAGGGAGGTCGAATTATGTTATACTTATTGTACCAAGTTGCGCAAATGTGCGACAAATATGATTGGCTTATTGAACATTTGGGCATAAAGTTCATTTAGTTAAGCTGTAAGGAGTTGTATATGTTTTGCAAAAATACAGGTTACTGAAAAGTTTATTTAAATTAGGCATAAGTTACAATGAAAGTCATAACGATAACGTAAGAAAAGAGCTTTTAAACTATCTGGAAGTTAATGGAAGCGATTGCCATATTGAGGACGGCTTACGTATTCTTGACACTTGGCGTGAAGAAAATTCAACTAATGACTTTGATGCTTGCTGTAGGATTGCAGAACCTATATTTGACAGGTTGCTATCTGGTGATGTCACGTGGGAATACTTCGACATTAGAATATTGGCGGCTGTTATAGATTACGCAGGAACATGTGTTGAAGTATGTAATCTTGCAGAAAAGATTTTGGTTAAATTAGAGGACCATTCCCATGAAGAGCGTTACCCCTTTATCAAACTTGCCGTTTATATGAATTCCTCGTTGCGTTTATTAAGGGGTAAGTATTTTGAGAGTGAAAACCTAATCCCTTCTGAGGAATTAGAAAAATTGTTTTCTGATTGCATAGAGAAGGCATTAAGTGCATGTGAAGAGATGGGGCTTGAAGTCCAGAAGGCTCTCATGCAAGTACGTAAAGGGTTGTTTTATCGAAAAAGTGACCTTGTAAACCATGGTCTTTATCGCTTAAAGGAACTGGGCGAACATGAGCTTTACCGTATGACAGAGGCGGATGCCGAAGAATATGAATATGAATTTTTTAAAAGCATACAAATTAGCAAATTTCAATTTAGCAGAATTGTTGGTGCAAACATACGGAAAAAACGCAAAGAATTAGGATTTACCATTGCACAAGTGAGCGAAATTACAGACATCGGACCTTCCCATCTTTCTATTATAGAGATAGGTCAAAAGCCCGCTACCAGTTATGATTTGTTTAAACTTGGGGAGCTTTTTGGCGTAAGCACAGATTGGTTTTTCCAAGGCATTGAAAACAAAAGAGTTCTTACTGATGACAGGACGGAGCATTTAATGGCTCTCAAAGAACTATCCGACAGCTTTTCTAAAGAGCAGGTAGAACATTTGTTGAGGCTTGCCCAAGGGATGGTGCAGTAAACATTACAACCCATTAATCCGTGACATATGTTGCGGATTAATTTTTTGGAAAAATTTTTAAATTTTTGGAATAATAAAATCCGTGGCAGGGCAATAATAAGTCACGGAGGTGTTTACAAGATATGGCAAACAAACCAAACAACACTAAAGTGTCTGGAGCAGGCACTAAAGCAAGAGGAAGGGGCTTCTATATCGCCATGTATAGCGGCCTAGCGGGGCTTTTGGTGCTGGCGGTAGCGATAGGCTACAACAGCTTGCTGCGCCCTGATGTGGGCGGGGACTACGCCACAGTGCCCGTTTCGGTGGATTATGGTCAGGACAGTGTGGCTGTTAGCGGAACTGATGACAGGCCTGTGGTCAACATTCCCCACCCTACTGGGCAGCAGGCGGCAGAGCCTGGGCATCCCTATGATGACGGTATGCCCCATTTGCCTGGGCAGACGGGTGTGCCGAACCAACCAGGTCAGCCCAACCAACCTAATCAGCCTGGAGGCACGCCGCCAGCGGAGGCTGTTCCTTTGCCTGGCAACATAGAAGGGCAACCGCCAACAAATGCAGTGCCTTTGCCAGGAGGGGTTAATCAGCCTGCTGTGCCTAATGAGCCTGGGCAAAACCAGCAAAACCAACAGCAGAACCAAGGGCAAAACCAGCAAGAGGCACAGGCAACGCCACCTGCACAAAATGCCCCTGACAACCAACAGCCTGCACCTAGCGAAACCGAGCAGCCAATTACACTGCAAGAATTGCTGGATGTTGTTCTTGACAACTGGGATGACTATTTTGTCCAAGACTGGCTGGAGGATTTTAATGTGCAACAGGTTTTTGACCCTGCCGCCCAGACCTTTACGGCTTTTAATGACAGCGACGACATGCATTGGCCAGTTTTAGGGGATATTGTCATGGACTTCTCAATGGACTCCCATGTTTTTGACCCCACCCTTGACCAATGGCGGGTCAACGACAGCATTTCCATTTCAGCAGGGCTTGGTGACGCAGTGCGGGCTGCTGCTGACGGCCGTGTGCAACAGGTACAGCAAACCCCTCAATTCGGACAAGTTGTGGTTATCGACCATGGCAATGGTTGGACAACTACATACCGTCAGCTGGCGACAGATGTTGCTGTTGCTGTGGGGGATGTGGTTAGCCGCGGGCAAATTATTGGCAATGTAGGGCAACCTAGCATTTTTGCAGGTGGTCTTGGGTATCATTTGACATTTAATGTGCATAATGATGGAGATATTGTTAACCCTCATGCCATTTTGTCCGTTTCAAATTAAAGAATTTATAAAAATCAAGACGACCTCAATGCTTGGTCGTCTTGATTTTTATTCTGCATTCTCTTTCATTCTGCGGTTTAAAATTAACAGGAGTAGCAAGACGGAGGAAGCCACCAAGCCTACAATGGAGAAGATTAAGCCAGCTAGGGCAAAATTGTCCATGGTTAGGGGGTTGTCGCTTTCGCCGCCACCGCCGCCAGACCCGCCACCGCTTCCGTTGCCACCACCGCCGTTACCACCATTACCGCTACCATTATTGCCATCATCGTTGTCGTCATCATCATCGGGGGATTGGGGGGATTCTTGGGGCGGGGGCGGGGGAGTTG
>WQSI01000166.1 GCA_009787945.1 Defluviitaleaceae bacterium | reverse complement strand
CACATACCTATGGGTATGCACGGAACCTTGTTCCTTGCAATCGAACAAAAATCCTGCGTTTCTTGTCACTGTTTTGGTAGGGAATGAGTATAATGCAGAATACGTTTGTCCAGCAACGGGCACATAATATGCGCCCCTACGACGGACAATAATGCCGAAGCTGACGCTGACGCGGGAATTTATACAAAGACACATATAATTATCAAAAAAATAATAAAAAGTGCTTGACATTTTCATTTTACAAGTGTAAAATGAAATAATAAGTGCTTTTTATTTTTTCAAGAGAGGTGTTTGCCATGAAAAATAAGCCCAAAATTTTCACCCGAGCCGCTTTGCGACAACCCTTACGCTCGTTGCTGTTGTTTCTTTTGATAGCCGCCGCCGCTTTCGCCTTCGTTCTGCGCACCACGGAATTTATGGTGATACAAGAGGGCATACACACCGCCGCCGCAAGCTACCGCACCATTGGTTTTTTGCAAGTTCCTCAACGGTCTTATGGAAATGTTGAGGAAGGGACAGAGATGTTGGCAAACAGCCCCTTCATCCAAGCCACCGACAACCGTCGTGGTTTTGATGGTCTGCTGGTTGATATGCAAAATGCAGAATTTTTCGGGGTGGATGACAGAAATATACATGGCAATCCCGTGCGCCATCACCGCCAACAATATGCATATTTTTACGCCACATTAGAGGGTATCTATTTCCTACGTGAGGATGGCTTCCCCCAGATATTTGACCCCTTTCTCGGCATATACCGAGCGCGCACAAACCACATTGTACCCTTTGTCCGCTTTTTATTTAGCGTAGACGATGTTCTCGTGTCTTTTGACCAACATGTCAGACCAGGACAAACTATAATTGCAGAACACTTTTTCGTCTATGGCGAAAACATGATGGAGGGCATGGAAATTGGCGGCAGATACCTTCTTAGCGCGGGGCTTTATGACTTTCTTGATGTGACGGCAAACACGGGCATAACAGCGGCAGACCTGCGCGGCTCGCAACGGTTCCGCCGTGACCCAGGGCTTATAATGAGGTCTTTAGACGGTGCAAATACTTGGTTTTTGCCTGCCCCGCCAGAGTTTGGCAATCTTAACATGGAAAGCCCCTTAATGGCAGGCGTTTACGCAGGTGTTAGGCAGCAACAACACAACCACCACGCTTTCCACCTTCGCACAACCGCTGACCAGTCTGCAATGCCAATTTTTCAAGAAGGATTTAATTTAGGGCGGATTGTTCGAGGTCGTCCCATTACTAGAGAGGACTATGACAACGCAAATCCCGTTGTCGTCATTCCCACAAATTTCGCATTTCAACGGGGGCTTGACATAGGGGATACCATCACAATAAGCGTTCCCAGCCAACAATATGTGGTGGATGCTCACTTTTCTGGCTACTTTGTCAACATGGGAATTTTAACATCTGTTTTTGACATTGGCAACGGAATAATGGACATGATAGCAGAAGCGCCGCCAGGCAGCCCCCTAGCTGTGGAAAATTTGGAGCTAACAATCGTTGGTGTCTTTAATATGTTTGCAGATTTGCCCTGGTGGGCTACCTGGATGCCCCGCAGCGGACTTCAATGGATAAATTACATATACATCCCCGATAGCTTGATACCAGCTGACCTTACAGTGATAGACACCCACGCAGGTTACCAAAACCCAGTGTGGGATATGCGCTATAGTTTCGTTTTAAATGACACAAGGGAAGAGGCCGCGTTTATCTCGGCATATCGTGATGCGGTGGAGGGTCTTGGGCTAAGTCTTAATATTATTCCGTCAGGCAGTGAAAATTTTTGGCTTGCCGCCGCCCCTGTTTTGCAGTCCACCACCCTTAATGCCGCCATGTTTTCTGCTGTGCTGTTGGTGGTTCTTGGGCTTGTTTCTTTTCTATATTTGCGAAGCCGAAGGCGGGAATTTGCAATCGCCCGCGCCCTAGGTATGCCTGGAGGGCAGACTTTGATAGCACTCTGCGCGCCTTTGGTTGTGGCTGGTATTATAGCGGCAACAGCAGGGGGCATTGGCGGGTGGCATTTGGCACTGACAGAAGCAGAAAGCGTCTTAACGCCACTAACTTACGGATATGACCAACCTTCAGAAATCGCCATTTTCTGGTTGCCTTTGCAAGTTGCCGCTGTAATCGTGGTAATGTCCATTTTGCTGGTCTTTGGTGCTTCTAAAACTGCTGGTTTGCCGCTTCTTGCCCTGCTGCAAGGGGTATCAACCAAAACCAAGCGCAAGAGAAAGCGGTCAACCAAAACCTACACACCTGTGTTGCTGTCGCGCAACCTTGCGCCTACCAATGTAAACTTCGTTTTTAACCACATACGGCGAAACCCGACAAAATCCGCGCTAACCGCCATTACAGCCGCCTTTTTCCTAACTGCCTTCGCCCTGTTAACCAGCGCAATCCATCAACTTGAAGATTCCATTGACCATTTGTATAACACAACAATTGTATCAGGCGACATTCGCTTTGCCAACCCACTTGCCCAAACCCGCACTATCATGGGGGTGGATGCCATAGGTATGGATATGGGGGAATTTATACCAAGCGAATTTGTTGATGCCGTTGAAGAGCTAGGTTTCTTTGGCGACCATTTTGCCGAAGCCTCTTATCTATGGAACTTCATTATTGTTCCAGATGAAAATGGCAACTTCCCGACCCCCACCGACCCTGAGCGCACCTTCTGGGAAGAATATTTTGACTGGCTATGGGTAAACCATGGAAATATCCGCCTGCGCCTTCACCCGTTTTTTGCCACCAATAATTTAGAGCGGCTGATGGAAGAACATGGCGAGCAAGAGCGGGGCGTGGGTCTTGGTGCAGGGGCATTAGACGACCTCAATTTAGACTTTGGCGACCGCCCAATGTCCCACACTTTCCCCTTGGAAATCACCTTTGCCGAAGGCCTCACATCAGCGGACTTTGTGTATTATGACGAAACTTTGCAAACGCCAATCCCCGTTATAATCTCTGAATATGCCTTGGCATACAATGGTTTATCCCTTGGGGATATGGCATTTACAGCCATGGACCGTGCCGCTTTCGAAGAAATTGTGGAAGATATTGATTTGCCAGACTTCCAGCATACTGTGCAAATTATTGGCACACATAATGGCGGGCTTAACCGTGTAGG
>WQSI01000165.1 GCA_009787945.1 Defluviitaleaceae bacterium | reverse complement strand
CATCTACATTTCATATGATGAGTATGTAAACAAAGAGGTGAACCACTTCGGCAATTTGGCGTATATCCGCCACAGCATCGACACCAATGACCAGTTTTACAAAGGTGAGGTAGACTTTTGGGATGAAACATGGCCCGTTTTAGAAGAGGATAATAACGCCTTTACCGCGGCACTTCTTGAAAGTCCTTTTAGAAAGGATTTGGAGAGCAAGTGGGGTGATGTTATGTTTGTAAATGCCGAAATAGAGCTGAAAACCTTCAAGCCAGAAATTGTTGAAGATTTAAAGGCTGAAAACGCCCTTAGCACCGAGCATGACAAGCTAAAGGCGTCTGCCCGAATCCCCTATGACGGCAAGGTTTTGAATTTGTCAGAGTTTGGCGCGTACCATGAAAATCCAGACCCTGCTGTCCGCCGTTCTGCCCGTGACGCTGTTGCTGGTTGGTACAGCGAAAACGGTGACAAGCTTGATGAAATTTATGATAAGATGGTGGCAGTGCGCACCAAAATCGCTAAAACCCTTGGATATAAGAATTTTATCGAGCTTGGCTACTATCGCATGGGGCGCAATTGCTACACCGCAGCCGATGTTGACAAGTTCCGTGAAGGTATAAAAAATCATATTGTGCCTTTGGTAAATCGTTTTAAGGCAGAGCAGGCAAAGCGCATAGGAGTGGACAAAATAAGCCTTTATGACAATGCTTTCAGCTATCTAGACGGCAACCCCATGCCAAAAGGCACATCAGATGAGATTATGGCGCATGGGCGCAAAATGTACAAAGAGATGTCACCTGACACAGCAGATTTTATTGATGTGTTGGTAGATAATGAGCTTTTTGACGTGATAACCCGACCAGGCAAGCAAGGCGGCGGATATTGCCATGGGCTTCCTGCTTATGGGCTACCTTTTGTATTTGCTAATTTTAACGGAACGGCAGGGGATGTGGATGTGCTTACCCATGAGGTGGGTCATGCCCTTGCAGGTTATGAAGCCCGTGATATAAAGCCCTCTAACCTTGCGGAATATTCTAACGACACGGCAGAAATCCATTCAATGGCAATGGAATTTTTCGCATGGCCCTGGATGGAAGGGTTCTTTGGCGACCAAACAGAAAAATACTACGATAGCCACATTTCTGGCGCAGTTACCTTTTTGCCCTATGGCGCAATGGTGGACCATTTCCAGCACTGGGTTTACGAAAATTACAACGCCACCAAAGAGGAGCGTCACGCCCATTGGGCAAAATTGGAAGCTATGTACAGACCATTTTTAAATTGTGATGGCATTAAGTTTTATGAAGATGGCAGATTGTGGCAAAACCAAGCTCATATATACACCTACCCCTTTTATTATATCGACTATGTTCTTGCCCAACTTATGGCAATCAAATTCTGGGCAGAAGCCCAAGAGGACAGGTTGGCGGCATGGGATAAATATATGAAGCTCCTTCGCGCGGCAGGAACAAAAACTTTCTTAGGGCTTGTGGAAGAGGCGGGCTTGCCAACTCCGTTCCAACCAGAAAATATTAAAGCCATAGCAGATGCTGTTACAACATGGCTTGACAATCGCAAATAAAATTGGAGGGTCAATAGACCTCCACGGGAATTGCATTCCGCCATCTTTTTGGCTAATTCCCAATTTTGACTGTGTCAACAGAACCCACCCATACCTATGGGTATGGGTGGAACCCGCTTCCTTGCAAAATAGGTAATTATCTCAAAAATCTGGCGAAAGCCAATTCCCGTGGAGGTCTAATGTACAAATTTGAAAAAATGACAGAGGAGCTTTTAAATACCGTCGCTAACATAGGTATAGAGGCTTATCCAGGCATTGATATGACCATAGACAGCTACACAGAGCGGATTAGAAACAACCACAACCGCCCAGATGTGACCTATTACACCGTTAAGAATGATGATGGTGTGGTGGTGGGCAGTTATAATATGTGGGATTTTGAACAGCTTAATTTCCGCGGTGTGCCTATTAAGGCTGGGGGCATCGGCTCGGTTGCTGTGGGGCTTGTCCACAAAAAGCAGGGCATAGCCAAAGAGCTTTTGAACCACTGGTTAAATGAGCTTCCCAAACAGGGGCGCAACTTTGCGGCGTTATACCCTTTCAATTCGGCATTTTACTACAAAATGGGCTTCGGTTTTGGAACATTAATGCATCAAATGCGCCTTAAACCTGCCGATTTGCCCTTTGCAGGCGGAGGTAAGACCCACATTCGCAGGCTTAAAGAGGTTGATGCCCAGGCATTGGCAGATTATTACAACGCCAAAGTGCTGTCAACCCACGGGCTTATCACCAAAGCTGTGTCAGAGTTTGAAACCCGCCTTAAAGACCATCAAATGAAGCTTTTCGCTTACGAAGATGGGGGCGTTATACAAGGTTATATGGTTTTTACATTCCGAAGGGGCAGTGCCACTGACCGTTTGTGTAATGACATGCTGGTCAGCGAAATGTTTTTTGACAGCCCTACCGTTTTTGCTGAATTTATGGCGTTTTGCCGCTCTCAAGCGGACCAAATTCGTTATATAATTTTTAACACCCAAGACGAGGGGTTTATCTACACCATTGCAGATGCCCGAAACCATACAGAAAACACCTTTTCTTCCAACCAAGAGGCGGCAAAAACAGGGCGGGGCATAATGTACCGTATTGTTGACTTTACGGGCTTTGTGAAGGATGTTGCCCATGTGAATTTTGGCAACCTTAACATGGTTTTGAAGCTTAACCTAAATGACAGCTTTATGCCGCAAAATAGCAAATCTTGGCTTTTGGAATTTGCCCAGGGTAAAATGTCCATAATAGAAGGCAAATCCCATGATGCGGAACTTTCAATTGGTGTGGCAGAGCTGGCTTCCTTGCTTATGGGCTGCAACAGCCTTTCGTCCTTAATAAAGTACGGTCAGGCAAGCCTTGTGGATGATTATTACCTAAGCTCCCTAAACACTGCGTTCCAAACCATGGAAAAACCAATCTGCACCACATTCTTTTAAAAGATGGTAACTGTGCATAAATTTCCGCAACACCCCGTAGGGGCGCATATTATGCGCCCGCTGTCCGACAAATGTGACTGTATACTCATTCCCTACCAAAACAGCAACAATAAACTTGTCTTTTTGCTCGATTGACTGCGTCACAAGAACCCGCACATACCTATGGGTATGCACGGAACCTTGTTCCTTGCAATCG
>WQSI01000164.1 GCA_009787945.1 Defluviitaleaceae bacterium | reverse complement strand
GCCCTTGACCAAGGCAAAGACGTGCTGGCTGTTCCTGGTGACATTTTCAGCCGCAAAAGCAAAGGCACAAACCAGCTGATTAAAGATGGAGCAACACCCATAACAAGCTACCTGGATGCAATCATTGCTCTAAAGTCCCAACGCCATCTGGAAAAATTTTTTAAACTACAAAAGCCCGAAAAACAACAACTTTCAAGCTCTGTAACAAAAATGACTCTTGCAAGCTCTGCTTCTTTGGTGTATTCTTGTATAAATCACGAACCAATGTCCATAGAATATATTATTCAAGCTACAGGGCTTGGAATTTCAGAAATTAGCAGAATTTTGTTAGAATTGGAAATTAATGGAATGGTCAAGAAGATGTCGGGTAATAGATATATGAGGATTTAGGGGGTTTTATGGTATTCGTTGAATTAGATATGAAAGATGAAGCTATGATGATGAAGTTGTTGCCCCTCTACCAAACCTACGAATCCGAAATTTCCGAGGAAGTGCTGGAAGAAATTTTTCCTCCGAATAATTTCGACGAAAATTTTTCCTATTTTAAAAGGTATTTTAGTGGCAAAACAACTTTTATATGTGTGGCAGACGGGGAATATGGCGGTTTTGTTACTTTCCATGTGGATGGAGATGAAAGACGTGGTTATGCCGACGGGTACGAAGGTTGGGGTCATATGTCCGAAATATACACAGACAGGCGATTGAGGGGGCATGGGCTTGGCAAGGCAATGGTAAATAAAGCCGAGGAAGAGCTTAAAAAGTTAGGCGTAAGGAGTATCTATTTAACTGATATAGCTGATAACGACCTCTTTTGGAAATCATTAAATTACATTGATACAGGTAAAATTGAGCCAAATGAAGGTGGAAAAATTTATGAAAAGCACGTAAATAAAGTTTAGATAGAGGTGTGAAGTTTGTCAAAAACAGCGACAACAACAAAAAAGAAGGCTGCCCCAAGGGCAAAAAACCTGGTTATTGTGGAATCTCCCGCCAAGGCTAAAACTTTAAAAAAGTTTTTGGGGTCTGGCTATAAGATTGAAGCTAGCATGGGGCATGTGAGGGATTTGCCCAAAAGTGAGCTGGGCATTTTCGTGGAGGATGATTTCGAGCCAAAGTATATTACAATCCGCGGTAAAGGCGATTTGCTTGCAAAGCTTCGCAAAGATGCAAAGGCGGCAAAAACCGTATACCTAGCCACTGACCCTGATAGGGAAGGAGAGGCAATTTCCTGGCATCTTATCCACGCTTTGAAGGTTGACCCAGAAAAAACAGCCCGCATCACCTTTAACGAGATTACCGAAACAGCCGTTAAAGACAGCATCAAAAACGCTCGTCCTTTGGACATGAAACTTGTGGATGCCCAGCAAGCCCGCCGAACCCTTGACAGGGTGGTGGGCTATAAAATCAGCCCATTGCTTTGGCGCAAGGTTAAAAAAGGCTTGTCGGCAGGGCGTGTCCAGTCTGTTGCCTTAAAAATCATCTGCGACCGTGAAGAAGAAATTGAGAATTTCATTCCAGAGGAATATTGGAGCATCGAGGCTTTGGTGTCTGGTGATGCCAAAAAGAAGTTTGAAGCCCGCTACCACGGCAAAAATGACAGAAAAACTAAACTAACAAGCAAAGCTGATGCTGATGCTGTTCTTGCTGATGTTAACAAATCGGAACTTGTTGTTAAGGATGTAAAAAAATCCCAAAGACAGCGCAGACCTCAATCACCTTTCACCACCTCAACCCTACAGCAGGACGCGGCTCGCGAGCTTGGCTTTGCCACCCGCAAAACCATGATGATAGCCCAGCAATTATATGAAGGTGTGGAGGTTGCAGGGCATGGTACCATTGGTCTTGTAAGCTATATCCGTACTGACAGCGTGAGGATTTCTGATGAGGCTTTTGAGGCGGGCAAAGCCCATATTTTAGAGCATTTTGGCGCAGAATTTGCCGTCAAGGAAAAGCCAGCTGTTAAGTCTGCCCGCCGAACCCAGGATGCCCACGAAGCAATCCGCCCAACCTATGTTAATATCACTCCAGAAGAAACCATTATAAGCCTCTCAAAAGACCAACAGAAGCTTTATAGGCTTATTTGGCGTCGCTTTATCGCCAGCTTGATGACCCCTGCTGTTTTTGACACGGTTGCTGTGAAAATTTCCGCAGAAGAGCAAACTTTCCACGCCAATGGCTCAATTTTGAAGTTTGAAGGCTATAAAAAGGTTTATATGACCCAAGAGGATAAGGAAGAGGAAACTGGCAGTTTGCCTGAAATTGCCGTGGGTGAAAAACTTACTCTTGTAAAAATAACGCCAAACCAACACTTTACCCAGCCACCTCCAAGGTATTCTGAAGCTACCTTGGTCAAAACCCTTGAAGAAAACGGTGTTGGTCGCCCATCCACTTACGCGCCGACAATCGCTACAATAACTGCCCGCGGCTATGTTTCCAAGGAGCAAAAAAACCTTCATCCCACCGAGCTTGGTGACGTGGTAAACAGCATAATGAGCGAACATTTCGACCAAATTGTTGACATAGAGTTTACTGCCAAAATGGAAGAAACCCTGGATGCTGTGGAAGAAGGGGAAGTGCCGTGGAAGGACATTTTGCGGAACTTTTACTACCCCTTTAACGAAACCGTCACCCGCGCCGATGAAAACATAGGTGAAGTGGAAATTCGTGACGAGGAAACTGACATACCCTGTGAACATTGCGGCCGCCTAATGGTTATAAAATTCGGCAGATATGGTCGTTTCTTGGCTTGCCCAGGCTTTCCAGACTGCCGCAACGCCAAGCCTTTGCTGGAAGAAGCAGGGGTGGACTGCCCAATCTGCAAAGCTAAAGTGATGATTAAAAAAACCAAAAAGGGCAGAATTTACTTTGGGTGTGAAAAAAATCCCGAATGTGAGTTCATGTCTTGGAACAAGCCCACAGGACAAAATTGCCCGAATTGCGGTAAATATCTCGTAGAGAAGGGAACAAAAGCCAAAAAGATAGCATGTAGTGACGACAAAGAGTGTGGTTATCGTATTGATGCCCCCGAGGAGAAAGATAGTGCGAAGTAAAATTTTAATAACCTTAATGGTTGCCATAGGTGCTTTTGCTGTAGGGTTTGCTCTGGCTCATTTTCTTGGAGATGAGCCATATTTTGTTTCGGTTTATAATGAAACCACAGCAGAACCTGAACCAACAGGGCAAACCCGTGAAGATGAGCCATATTCTGAAACCACTCAAAATATAGCAGATTATTTTGATGATACCACGTATCCCGAAGCC
>WQSI01000163.1 GCA_009787945.1 Defluviitaleaceae bacterium | reverse complement strand
TCGGCACAACCACCATAGTGGACGTTTTGCGGGGCAAAAACACGGATAAGGTGCGCCAGTGGCGGCTTAACCAGCTGCCTACCTTCGGCATCTCTAAAACCGCAGGAACGCGCCTAACCGCCATTGCCGCTCATTTGATTGTGGAGGGCTTCCTAAGCAAAACCACCGACCAATTCCCTGTTGTTAGGCTTGGCAGCCGCGCGGGGGAAATAAAACAAAAGGATTTTTACATAGCCCTTAGGGAGCGCAAAGCTTTGGTAACAACCGCGGAAGAAACCGTGGATACCACATTGCTGGACGCTTTAAAGGTTTTGCGCCTAGATTTGGCAAAGGAGCTTGGTTTGCCAGCTTACACCATTTTCCATAACACCACATTAATTGACATTTGTGCCAAAAAGCCCGCAACCATCAGCGAATTTTTGCAGGTGGACGGTGTGGGGCAGGTGAAGGCAGATAGATATGGGGAAGCCTTCCTGGGCGTTATAGCGAAATTTTAGCGGACAAGCGTTCTAAGACCCTTGGATTGTGCATAATATTCAAAAGCACGTTTTAAGGGGGATACATATGAGAAGAACCGAACCAGAAAGACATAAACAGGGATTTTACATAAAAAATCTCGCTTTGGGTTTAGTGATTTCTGTGCTTTTGCTATTTGTAATTTCGTTTTTTAACCATAGTGTTTTCGGAGAAATGTTTTTATACGATGCCCTGCCCCATTATGGGCATATTTTGGCGTTGTCGGAGGAAGATTTGCCCTTTCCTGTAGAGGTTGAGGTGGTGGTGGAAACGGACATAGCCCACCCCATTGTTAGGCAAGTTCCCACAGAAGAAATTATCATAAACATAAACCCTACAAGCAGCGGGATTGTGGGCATTGGTGACGTGGAAGTAAATTTTTCAACAAATTATGACACGGTGGAAATGGCGGTGGAAACCTTCACCCCTGCCCCTCTTGCAAACCCTGCAAACCTTCAAGACTTGCGTGACCCCGCCTTTCTTCAACGGGCTATGTATATTGTAGACCCCCGCACAATCTTTCTGCCAGAAATGTTTGATGTTGACACAAAGTTGGCGAAAGATTTGCGCATAAACCCCGATAACCTTGGGGGGGATGCCCCTGTGGTGCTGATTTTCCACACCCACACCACAGAAATGTTTGCAGACAGCAACCCTTATGACATGTTCACGGGGATTGTTGGCGTTGGGGCTTACCTAACCCGCCTGCTAAACCAAGCAGGCATACCCACCATACACTATTACCGCCGTTTTGACGTGGTTGACGGGCAGTCGCATATTCTGGGGGCGTATGAGCGGCAAGAGCCGTATATACAGCGTATTTTAGCGGAAAACCCCACCATAGAAATTATAATTGACATACATAGGGATGGGCTGCCAGAAACTTCCCCGCGCCTAATAACAGAAATTGACGGCAGACCTACCGCAAGGTTGATGTTTGTTAATGGTTTGTCAACCCGCAATGTAAACGGTGTGGCTGTGCCAATTGACCATTTGCCAAACCCCCACCTGCCTACAAACCTTGCCTTCTCCCTCCAGATGCAAGTTGCCTTAAACGAAGCCCATCCCACCCTAAACCGCCGCATTTACCTTAATGCCTTCCGCTTCAGCACACATTTCCTTCCAAAATCCCTTTTTGTGGAGGTGGGCGACCAGCGAAGCACCTTCACAGAAGCCACAAACGCCATGTATCCTTTGGCGGATGCCTTGATAAATATTCTAAAATAAAAAACACGGGACAACGATTGCTGTCCCGTGTTTTTTATCTATCTTCCTTGGCTTTTTTCTTATCTTCTTTTGTTTCAACCGCAGGGGTTTCGCTACGGTCCACTGTGGTGGTTGGGGTTTTTATGCCTGCGATGTCGCCTTTGCGCACCCAAACATTTAGGCTCTTATTCTCGCCAAACTCGATAAGGAAGGCATCAGCGCCACTGCTCACAATTTTGCCGAAAAATCCGCTGGTTGTGACGATGCTATCGCCAACTTTAAGGGCAGACTGCATCTCCCGCACTTCTTTTTCCCGCTTGCGCTGAGGGCGGATTAGCAAAAACCACATACCTACAATAACAACGCCCCAGATAATGAGCATCATTGGACCACCGCCAAACAGACCTCCCGCAGGGGCGGCATCTCCACCCTCGCCTGCCGTCTGCTGCACCTGGGTTGCACCTCCCAATTGCACGGCATCTTCGCCATAAACTTCAAAAAATCTCATGTTCCATCTCCTAATTTTTAGTATTTACCAAGTATAACCAAAGTTTTGTTGCTTGTCAATAACAAATTAATCTCTAATAAAATTCATATAAACTTTTTTGGGGGCAGCAGGAGGATTTCCTTCTTTGCTGATGCGCAACATCCACGCCATTTGTTCCCCTAACATGTGCATGGTCTGCATCCCTTCTACATCCCGCAAAACCTGCTCGCCGCCGTTGCCATGGACAACATTCCAGTAATTGCTTGCCGCCATCATCATACCAGAATATTGCAAATAGTGATTTAGGCTGTCAACGGTGGTGACGCCGCCAGAACGGCGCACAGAGGTGATTGCCGCCCCAACTTTTTGATAAAATTGGTTGCCGTTTGCCGTTGACACATAAAACAGCCTGTCGCAGAAGGTTTTCATCATGCCGCTCATCCCTGCAAAATGGACAGGAGAGCCAAGGATGATGCCGTCTGCATCATAAATTTTGGCTGCAAATTCATTAAAATCATCTTTAAGGACGCAAGCGCGGTTTTGAGCTTTAAAACAGCCACCGCAGTGCTTGCAACCATGGAAGTTGTGCGCGCCGATATGCAAAATTTCCGTTTCTACCCCATTTTCTTCCAAGGCCTTGCAAACTTGGCTTAAACTATGGTAAGTGCCGCCCTTTTCGTTAGGGCTTCCGTTGATTGCTATTATTTTCATTTTGTTCCTCCTCTAAAAACTATTCTCTAATTTTAAACTGCTCTACCAACGACCCTAGCATATCTGCTTGGCTTGACAATTCTTGACTTACAGACGCGCTAGACTGGACAGAATTGGCATTGTCCTGGGTTGCGTTGTAAATTATTTCCATATTAGTCTGTATTTTGCTAATTTCTTCCACCTGCTCATTTGAGGCGTTGGATATGTTGGCAACCACATCAGCCACACTTGCGGTAATTTCCACAATGGTGTTAAGAGCCTGGGAAGTTTCAGCAGACTTTAAAACCCCGTCATCCACACGGCTAAGGGATTTTTCAATCATCTCACTGGCTTCTTTGGCGGCGGT
>WQSI01000162.1 GCA_009787945.1 Defluviitaleaceae bacterium | reverse complement strand
GCAGGGCAACCCCTTGTAAATTTAAACAACAACATAAAAACCCCGCCTAATAGCCGCTTCATGCTGACCATCGCCCACGAAAAGTCCTACGCCACCGCCACCGCCATTCATATTTCTGGATAACACGAGTTTTATAAACATCATACCCGACATACCGCGTCCATCCATCCCCGTCATTGCGCGTCCATCCATCCCCGTCATTGCGCGTCCATCCATCCCCGTCATTGCGGGCTTGACCCGCAATCCGATATGACATTCCTAGCCCACTATAGTAGGGGCTTGTTAGAACTGACGGGCTCCCGTGTCAAGCACGGGATGACGGCTGTAGGGGCGCATAATATGCGCCCCTACAGTGGATGATGCAAAGTGAAGTGAAGTAGCCGAAACTAAATAGTCAAGCCGTGATTATTGTTAAGGGAGGTGCGTTGTGAACAGACTGGCTTTGGTATCGCTATATGTGGCGGGGTTAATGCTTTTCTTCGCTGGGCTGATGGTGATTACTTTGCCAGTGCGACATTTCCTATTTCCTTTAATCAGGGCGGACATTTACAACGAAATGCAGTCTGAAACCATTCTTGATTATGGGGAATTTGGCGGTTTGGTTGCTTTTGTCACTGAAATGGAAGGCGGATATGTTGCTCATGTGTTTAGGGAGAGTATGCTGCTTAACAGATATGTGAGGCATTTGCGCGTGGAATATCCATATTATGACAGAGGCGGCACAATCACAATACCAGGCAAAAGGCACTATATTATGGTGAATTTTCATGGAAGCAATTTGAGGTTTCCTTGCCTTAGTGAATATGGCGCAGAGATTGTGCCGCGGCTTGATGCAGTGCGGATATTTAACAGGTTTGCAAACCCCACCCTGCTATACAGCCTGATTTTCCAAGTAGCTGTCAAACGTATGAAAACGGAATAAAAAAATAAACCACGCCAAAAATAGGCGTGGTTTTGGCTATTTTTCTTTATGCCGCCCTTGCAGTTGGGCGAGGACATCCCGCAGTCTGTCGGGGATGGGAAGTCCCATAAGCGCCCAATTTTCCAGAAGGCTCATGCCTTCGTTGGCGATGAAATATGAAATTGTTACTGTGCGCAAAACCCCGTTAAGCTCCAACACGCCGTCAATTAAATTTGCCACGGCAACAATTAAAAGCACCCCCACCTTTTGCGCGCCGCCGATAAACATTTTTCTGCTGTTTACCTCTTTTAGCGCCGCCGCCTTGATGATGCCCGTTACAAAGTCAATTCCCATCATGGCTATCAGTGCCAGCATCAGATTGTCTGCCGCCCCAAATAAATATGTGGAAACGCCGATTATTGCTCCCATTAAACCTTTTATGAAAACGCCGCCCATTTTACACTCCCCCAATTATGTTTTTTAAGTTGTCAAACCAGCGGTTTACATCTCTGTAATCTAACCATTGGTTGTCTGCATCTGCGCCGTGCCAGGTTTTTGTTTGCGCCAAACCCCCTGACAGCGCGCTTATCCTGCCCTCTATTCCATTTATAAAGTCTGCTGTTGGTAGGGTTTCCAGCCCCATGGACAAATCTAGGGGTTCTGCCCCTGCCGCTACAAGCAGTTCGCTTAAATCCTGTAAAATCTCTAACGATAAAAAGTCGTCCGACTTCATTATATGCATGGTCATGCTAAAACTCCTTTCTTTTGAAAAATAAAAAAGCACCTTCGCTGATGGGTGCTTGACTTTTGGAAAATTTTGTCGTATAATAGTGATTGCGCATTTGAGCGGTGGGCTTTGCACCTGAAGGGAGGATTAGAAATCCAACCGAAGGGAGGTGAGGCTATGTATTATGTTCGTGAATTTCTTTATACTTTGTCTTTTGTGGCTGTGGCTTATGTCACTGTTTCTACATATGTAAAGCAGAGGTTGAAAGATAAAAGCGAACGCCGCTCCCCACGCAAGGCCGAGCGGCGTTCTAAGAAATAATCAACACTAAAAACCGCAAAGCCTGCTGACTTATGCGCAAAGAGGGGAGTTCACAGCTCCTCTCTTTTATTGTATTCATTATAAGCCACCAGCTCCAATTTGTCAAGATAAAATTGTATTGACATTTGGGAAATTTTGTCGTATAATGATTATTGCGCATTTGAGCGGTGGGCTTTGCACCTGAAAGGAGGGTCGAAAAATACCTGACAGGAAGGAGGTGAGGCTATGTATTATGTTCGTGAATTTCTTTACACTTTGTCTTTTGTGGCTGTGGCTTATGTCACTGTTTCTACATATGTAAGGCAGAGGTTGAAAGATAAAAGCGAACGCCGCTCCCATAGCAAGGCTAAGCGGCGTTCCAATAAGTAACAAATTGTAATATAATCCGCAAAGCCTGCTGACTTATGCGTAGAGAGGAGCTTCCCAAGGCTTCTCTCTTTTATTATCTCTATTATACGTTGACTAAGACAATTTGTCAAGCAAAATTATTCCCTTAAAACAGCAAATTTTGTATTGCCTGACAGCACGCCCCCTGCGAAGTCCATTTCTTGGGCATATGCCCGCCCTCGCACCTGCCTGCCGCCCTTGTCAATTTGTATCATCACATTGTCGCCAAGGTCTGTCGTGGGGTTTTGCCTCCATGTGGTGTCGCATTTCATCAGCCTGCTTAGGACTGCAAACTTCCGCGCCAAAAACCAATCCCGCACGCTTTGGATGTGGACGGCGTTGGTGATAAACATTGGCAAGTCTGCATTATATGGCCGTTCTTCTTCCTCTGCCCGCTTCCATGGGGCGGGGTGAAAGGTTTGGTTTTCAAGCAAACTGCACCGCCACCCCCTTACCTGCACCTCGCAGCTGCCATTGCCCACAATGCGCATGGTTGCAAACATTGTGTGCCGCTGGATGTTTTGCAGGGCAAACCCCGCCGTTGCCGTAATTGTGGGGTTTAGCCACACTGGCGCGTCGTAGGGTATGGTCACATCCAAATGCCCTGAAATGTCAAGGCGCACATTGGCAAGCCACCCATCGTCAAGGCTAATCATCCGCTCTGTTAGCAAAATGCCGTTATAATGGCGATTCTGGCTTATCTCTGGGGGTTTAAACTGTTGCTGGAAGCATAAATCTGGTGACAAAGGCGGCTGTTGCACCGTCAGCAAATCCATAAAATGGATATTGCCCTGCCTATCCTCAAAAATGGCGCAACTGGCAAGCTCTGCCAAATAGGCAAGGGCTTTTCGGTGGCTTACATTGCCCGTAAAACCTGGAAAGCGGGGGTATGTGTTCATGGCGTGGGGGGTGAAAACCGTCACCCCAACCTCTGCCCCAATGCGCCTAGCCAAATCCCCCATATGTTCCAGGGCGAAGTTGCTCCCCATAAAGGCGGCATCCCCCAAT
>WQSI01000161.1 GCA_009787945.1 Defluviitaleaceae bacterium | reverse complement strand
CGCAATCATTTCTCCCTGGTTTTGGACGCTTACGATTGTTTCGGCGAAAAAGCTATCGAAAAACCTTACAGCTTCTTCAACCCCTAACACAGAAATGGCGGAAGAGTGCAGCCCAACCAACTGCATAACCTCTGGAAACGCCCTCATATCAAGAACAAGCTCGTTAACCAATATAGACAGCCAGTTGGTGCCATAATGGAAGGCGAAAGACTCACCTGACACTCCCACATAGAAAGCCACATATTCCATAAAATAGCTTAAATCATGTCCGCGGGTTTCTTGCAAATGACTTGCCAAATCAAGCCCTTGAGCGTCTAAAGCTTCCATAAACGCTGTTTCAATTTCTTCGCGGGTTGGAGGTGTAAATTCCCATACTGGACGGGGAGGCTGCTCCAGCTCCGCTCCTGGTTCATAAACTTCCATAAAGGCTAAAAAGCCCGCAAGATACTCCATACCGCCTAGATGATAAACTTCCATCAAGTCTTGGAGCAACATGTTAATCATCTGCTCCAGCCACAACGCGCCAAAAGCTTGAATGTAAATCCTGGCGTTGTCAGGCTGAATTACAATATTTTCGATATACCTTGCAAAAACATCGGCGGAATGACCTGCCTCTTCCAGCAGTCTGATTATATCGAAGTTATATTCGTTTGCATATAATCCCGCAAAGGATTGTGATAAAAATTCCACTAGCAAATTAGGCGGGGCTTGAAAGTTTTCTGGGTCAAAAACCTCCCAAGACACAAAAAGGGGCATCCATTCTTCCCATTGTTGGTCAGAAATGACAATAGGGTTAATTTCTCCGCTGACAGGCTCTGTGCCTGTATAGGCTGCCGCCACAGCAAAAAACATTGCAAGGGTTACTAAAGTGTTTTTCATAATTTCCTCCTATTTTGTAAATGTTATTGTTGCTGTTTTGGTAGGAAATGAGCATAATGTTAAAATCTAGCATATCCAAAATTCTGCCGCCATATTCTGCCAAAAGATTACACCAGCTGAAGCTGAAACATTTCCTCTTCTTTCATATTTTTCACCTTTCCTATTATAATACCGATAATTATACAATATTTTTACAGCATTGTCCAGTTACAAAAATATTTCTAAAGAAATTTCAAAAAACCCTTGACAAATGATTTGTAGTATTGTATTATATTACTAGAACAATAAAGCAACAGTACAAGGAGGAGGGAAATTTGGCAAATAATAAATGGGATTTTGATAGCTCTGTGCCTATCTTTCAGCAGATTGTGGAGCATTTGCTAAGCGAAATAGCAAGCGGCATCCTTGCCCCTGGGGCAAAAGTGCCAGCAGTGCGGGTTTTGGCGGCTGAATATAAAGTAAACCCCAACACCATGCAAAAATCCTTGGAAAAGCTTGGGGATATGGGCTTTTTGTACACCGAGCGCACAAGCGGGCGTTTTGTCACAGAAGATGTGGCTAAAATTCAAGCTTTGCGCAAGGAAATTCCCATCCGCATTACAAAAGAATATGTTGAAGAGATGCTGTTAGCGGGAGTTATTTCCGAGGAAATACCGAATTTTGTAACCAAATATGTGGAAGAGAGGGAAGTTAATGGAAAAAATATTGGAAATTAAGAATTTAAATAAAAATTACGGCAACTTTACCGCTGTGCGTAACATGAGCTTTGATATTGAGCCTGGGAAGATTGTGGGGTTGCTTGGCCCAAACGGCAGTGGTAAAACCACCATGATAAAGACGATTATGGGGCTTATGAGCGATTATGAAGGCACCGTTAAAATAACAGGGCTTGAGCCAGGCCCCGCGGCAAACAAGCACATTTCTTATTTGCCAGACCAGCCCNATGTGCCGCGGTGGCTTACTGTCAACCAATCTATCAACTTCTTTTCTGATTTTTATGAAGATTTTGACGCAAGACGCGCCGCAGATATGCTTGACCAAATGAAAATCCCCCGTGATAAGAAGCTGAAAGCACTATCCCGCGGTATGCAGGAAAAAGTCAACTTGTCTTTGGTTATGTCCCGCCGTGCCAAGCTTTATATTTTAGATGAGCCGATAGGGGCAGTTGACCCTGCAAGCCGTGAGTTTATCATCGAAACAATCCTCAAAAACTTTAATGAAGAAGGCTCTATGCTCATCAGCACCCATATTATTGCCGACATTGAGCCTGCCCTGGACAGAGCGTTGTTCATCAAAGAAGGGGAATTGATTTTAGACGGCGCGGCAGACCAGGTGCGAGAGGAAAAGGGGCAGTCCCTTGACCAACTATTTAGGGAGGTTTTCAAAAATGTTTACTAAGCAACTTAAATATGACTTTATGTTTAGCTATAAAACCTTTTTCACCATGTTTGCGGGGATTATCGCCCTTAGCCTTGTTGTTCGCGTTGCGGACATTTTGCCAGACATGCCCGATATGCTGTCAGATATTTTGCGGATGATTGTAATAGGTGCAGGGGGAACGGCTGTTGCTGTGGCTTCTTATGTCCAAATCCTGATGTTTTATCAGCGCAGTTTCTTCGGCGCAGAAGGTTATTTAACCCTAACCCTGCCCTTAAGCCGCGGCCGCCAATTGGCTTCAAAACTTATAACAACATTTGTTTGGTTTATTTTTATGGCGATTGCTGTGCCAATAATGATATTCATTTTAGCACCGCCTACGGACAATTTGTGGCAGGCGATTCTAAACACCATAGACGGCAATTTTGTCACAATGCTTATTGTAAATATCTTTTTGCCTGCAATAGCTATGATTTCCATGCTTTTCCTGGGCATCACCTTAGCTAATAGTGTGATTTTCAACAAAAAAATCCACGGAGTAATTGCAGGCCTTGCCACCATTGTGTTACACATCCTGTTTTTCTGGGGCTTTTCAAGTCTTAGCAATAGATTTATGGAAACCGAAACCATAAATTTCGGAGGTGACCTTTGGTCACAAACCATATACACCCCTCTCGTAGGGCTGCAATATGGCAGAATCCCCTTTGAAGGCTGGGGTGGAGGTTTTGTAGACATTTTCGCCATAGTTTATAGTTTGGCCGCCGCTGCCGTTATGGTTATTCTAACTCTCTATTTGCTTAAAAAGCGGATTGCATTACGCTAAATCATAGTAATTGACGGTTAGAGGGAGTTTGTCTACAATCTGAAACACCCCTAAACATTTTGGGGTGTTTTTCTTTTTGTCTTGACTGTTTAGCGGGTAAAGGTTATAATTAGGCAGGAGGGATAATATGAAAAAGTTTGGATTATTAATTATATGCTTCTGCCTATTGCTGATTATGGCGGTGTTTTCTGCCTGTGGGAGCGAGGAAGAAGAGTACATACCCGTTGAGGAAATTGAAGAGGAAATAATTGAAGAGCCTGAACCAGAGCCTGAACCAGAACCAGAGCCGTCA
>WQSI01000160.1 GCA_009787945.1 Defluviitaleaceae bacterium | reverse complement strand
GGGGTTGGCAGAGTTTTTAACCACAGATTACGGCGGGTTTGGCGTATTGTTCATTTTCGCCATTTATACCCTTGGGCGGGGTGAAAAGCTTTGGTCGGCTGTAATTGTTGCTTTGGGTATGGGCTTTTTATACCTTAGAAATGTCCAGATTGAAGCGTTTTTGTTTGCGTCAGTGGCAAGCCTATGCGTTTTAACATATAATGGAAAGCCAGGCCCAAAATATCCCGCCTTGCAATACGGATTTTATGCCTTCTATCCCGCTCATTTAGCTGTGTTGATGGCACTATCATAAAATTTTTATGGGGAAATTTGACAAAAATGCTTTACTTTTCCCTAAAACAATGGTATAATATTTTAACGCATTTATGCAAAGAATTAAAAAAGAGCAAGAAAAGGAGAGATTACATGAAAAAGAAAATTTTAGGAGCATTTATGGCAGTTGCGGCCCTTGGTGTTGTTGCTGCATGTTCCAGACCAGTTCCACCGCCAGAAGTTGGAGAGTTTAGCGCAACTGCACAAGGCTTTAATGACTGGGTTGGTGTAGAGCTTATCGTTGAAGATGGCAGAATTGTTGACATTATTGTTGATTGGAACCAAGAGGACATTGTTGGTTTTGTAGACAATATTTACACCCCAACCAACAGATGGATTGTTAACGAAGTTATCGAAAGACAAGGCACCGCTGGCATCGTTGTATCTGGCACTGGTGCTACCATGTCCGCTAATGCCTTCCTTAACGCTGTTAACCAGGTTCTTGAAACCGCAGGCATCGGCACAGTTGGCGCAGTTGAAGAGCCAGAAGCCGTTGACCCAGATGACTTTGTGCCAAGATTTGGCTTTGGCGATAATGTAGAAGTTGTCACTGGTTGGGCATATTCTCCAGACCCACGCGGCTCTGGCATGACCGACCGCGGCAACCAGCCAATTGCTGTACAAGTTAACTTTGCCCCAGGCAACGAGCGCATTGAAAGCATCGAAGTTGACTTTAACTTGGAAACTGAAATGTTTGTTAACTTCATGCATCCAAGCATCGTTAACCAAATTATTGAGCGACAGTCAACAGAAGGCATCAACACCTCTACTGGTGCTACTGTAACTTCTGAAGCTGTTATTGAGGCTGTTCAAGCCATTCTTGACCGCTTTAACTTCGTAGCTCCAGAAATTGTAGAAGAGCCATATGAAGAAGAGCCATATGAGGACGAAAATGGCGATGAAGAGCCAACAACTGAGCCTGACGACGAGCCAGCTCCTGCTGACGAGCCTCCACCAGCGGCTGATGAGCCAACTGCACCTGCTGGACGTTTCACCCCAGGAACTTTCACTGGAACTTCTAACAACACCTACTCTCATAGAGCTGATAACGAAGGCGGATACAGCCCAGGACCACTTGTAGTTGAAGTTGTTTTCTCTGCTGATGCTGTTGTTTCTTTCAGCGTTGTTAGCACAAACGACGGCGCTCCATGGGTGGGCATGGCAACTGGTGGTCTTTCCTCTCGCATTGTAGGGGCAACCAACCCGCTTCCAAACACCCTGTATGTTGACACAATCGGCGGCGCAACTTACACCTCTTTTGCTGTTTTGGAGGCTGTAAATAACGCTATTAATGCTGCTTCTAACTAAAACATTTAAAGTGTTATACAAAAAACCGCAGGCATCAGAACCTGCGGTTTTTGCTTTTTTGAAATCTATATAAATTTTATATTAGTCTTAATTTATCTTCATGGGATTGGGTGACTTCAACAAGGCGGTCCACTTTTTCATTGACAGAGTTTAGCAGGCGGTAATCTTCGTTTTGATGGTGTATCACTCCCAGTAAAATACCATCTAAATTGTCAACTTTTTCTTCCAGTTTGCCCATCCGACCTTCTAAACCATTCATACGACCTTCTAAACTGTCCATGCGATTTTCTAAGCTATCTAACCTTGTTTCAACCCTATCTAAACGCTGATTAGTTTCCTTTTGCCCATCTTTGATTTCGTTAATATCCCCTTGTATAGCATCCAAAGCGGCTAAAATTTTAAGTTCAATTTTTATATCCATAAAAACTACCCCCTCACTTTTATAATAATATCACTATAAAAAGAGTATAGCATGTTTTGCCTGACAGGTCAATAGCAAATTACTTTTAAAGGAAATTGCAAAAAAGTATTGCATATACCCCCTAAGTTCTGGTAAAATTAGGGGTGATACTTTTTTGGAATTTAAAACCTAAAGATAATAGGAAGATAAAGAGGTGCAATTTAATGGGAATTTTCAGCAAAATGTTTAAAAGTTACAGCGAAAAGGAAATTGGGCGTTTGCAGCCCCTTGTGGATAAGATTGAGGGGTTTCGCACCGCCATGAAAGGTTTGTCTGACGAACAGCTGACAAGGAAAACCGAGGAATTTAAAGGGCGTTTAGCAAAAGGTGAAACCCTTGACGATATTCTGCCAGAAGCCTATGCAGTTGTGCGGGAAGCTGCCGTGCGGGTTCTTGAGCAAGAGCATTACCCAGTGCAGCTTATGGGGGGCATTGTTCTGCATCAAGGGCGTATTGCAGAAATGCGCACAGGTGAAGGTAAAACCCTTACCTCTACCCTGCCAGCCTATCTTAACGCTTTGGCAGGCAAAGGCGTTCATGTGGTAACGGTTAACGAATATCTTGCCAAGCGTGACTCGGAGTGGATGGGGGCAATTCATCGTTTCTTGGGGCTTACCGTAGGCTGTATTTACAACAGCATGAAACCAGATGAAAGGCGCGCAGCCTATTTATGTGACATAACCTACGCCACAAACAACGAGCTTGGTTTTGATTATCTTCGTGATAATATGGTGGTTTATGGCAAGGATATGGTGCAACAGCGCGGGCTAAACTTCGCCATTATCGACGAGATTGACAGTATTTTAATTGACGAGGCGCGTACGCCGTTGATTATCTCTGGTGCATCTGGCAAATCAACAGACCTTTATAAAATTGCCCATCGCTTTGTCATAACCCTTAAAAAAGGACGTATTTTAAACGAAGATGCCGCCCTTAACCCTCTGCAAAGGGAAGAAATTAAGGAAGAAGGGGATTTTGTTGTTGATGAAAAGCAAAAAACCGTAACCCTAACCCAAGAAGGCACGGAAAAGGCAGAGCGTTTTTTTGCCATTGAAAACTTCTCCGACCCTGACAATTTGGAAATTCAACACCATGTTAACAATGCCCTTAAAGCCAATTACAATATGCATCTTGACAAAGATTATGTTGTTGCAGAAGGCGAAATTGTTATTGTTGATGAGTTTACAGGACGTATGATGCCTGGTAGGCGTTATTCTGACGGCTTGCATCAGGCGATAGAGGCTAAAGAAAATGTAAAGGTTCAGCGGGAGAGCAAAACCCTTGCAACCATTACCTTCCAGAACTTTTTTAACAAGTACACCAAAAAATGCGGCATGACGGGTACGGCCCTTACGG
>WQSI01000159.1 GCA_009787945.1 Defluviitaleaceae bacterium | reverse complement strand
TGACCAGCGATATTTGGATGTGCTTGGTGGAGATTTGGAGTTATTGTCTAGCCTGAAAACCGCTGTTTCTGGGGATTTCGGGAGATTTGCGGCATGGAAACATCCTGACAGCTCCGAAGAGGCGAAGGGGTTGCGGGAGCGTGCCAAAAATATTCGGGATACTTATAAAAAAACCGTTGAAGGTTTGCGCAAAATGGTGGCTGGTGGTGAGGACAAAATCGCTGAGGATGCAGTTGAAATTAGAAAATCTGTTGCTGTGTTGATAGAGCTTGTCCGAGAGTTTGGGCGGCGATTTGCTGATGAGAAAAAAGCCCGCAATATAGTGGATTTTAGCGATTTTGAGCATTTTGCTTTGCGGGTTTTGCGTGATGAAAATGGCGCGCTGACCCCAGAAGCCCTAGAAATTGGCGCGTCTTTTGACGAAATTTATATAGACGAATATCAAGATAGCAATTTGATGCAGGAGACGTTGTTGTCGGCTGTGGCGGAAGCAGGCGGAATTACGCGGTTTATGGTGGGTGATGTTAAGCAGTGTATTTACCAGTTTCGTCTTGCGCAACCGCGGATTTTCAGCGATAAAAATACCTTATATCAGCAAAACTTATCAAAGGGAACAGTTTTGCCTTTGGTGGAAAATTTCCGAAGCCGTCAAGGGATTATTGATAGTGTTAACTACATTTTTGACAAAATTATGTCAGAAAAGGTTGGTGGTGTCACTTATGACGAGGATAGCCGTTTGGAGTTCGCTGCCGAGTTTGATGAAGAGAAAACGGCAGATTTGCGGGCTATTTTGCATATTGTTGGAGCGGACAGCGACGAGGATGAGGACGAAGCAGGTGAGCTTTTGGCGGAATTGAGCCAGGCGGAGATGGAGGCGCAGGCAGCGGCAGAGCATATCGCTGGGCTGTTTGCTGATGGTTTCCAGGTGTCTGACGAGGGTGTTCAGCGTGACATTAGATATTCTGATGTGGCTATTCTTCTGCGGTCGAAAAAGGCGGCACAGGTGTTTATCGACCAGCTTAAAAGCCGCGATATTCCTGCCTTTAGCGGGGAAGATGATGATGAATATTTCCTCGCTACGGAAGTTATGACAATTTTATCTATTTTGCAAATTATTGATAACCCGCGGCAGGACATAGCCCTGATAACCGCTCTGTTTTCCGACATTTTTAGGTTTTCGGCAGAAGATTTGGTTCAGATGTCTAAAAACCGCGGGTCTGGTGACTTTTATTCTGCCGTTATTAGCTTTGCTGATGAGGGTGACTGCGAACTGTCAAGACGCGTTGTAGAATTTCTTGAAACCCTTAACAAATGGCGTGAAATGGCAGGTTTTATGACAATAAGCCAACTGGTTTTTGCTTTGTATGAAATGACAAATTATTACAATTTTGTTGGGTTATTACCAGGAGGCAAACTGCGCCGCGCCAACCTTACCCTTTTATTTGAGAAGGCGGCAAAGTTTGAAGAAGGCAGTACCCGCGGGCTTTTCAACTTTATACGCTACATTGAGAAGCTTCAAAAAACGAACTTTGGTTTAAAAAAGGCACGGACAGAAGGCGAAAACGCTAATGTTGTGCGGATAATGACAATTCACAAAAGTAAGGGGTTGGAGTTTCCTGTGGTTTTGGTCTGCCAACTGGGCAAAAGGTTTAATTTACGGGATGTTGGGGAAAAAATGGTGTTGGATTATGACCTGGGTATCGGACTTAGGCTCATTGACCCAAATGCCCGTATTATCAGCGAAACCTTCCCTCGGGCTGCTATTGCGGAAAAGTTGAAAGTGTCGCAAATATCTGAAGAGATGCGCATTTTGTATGTTGCTATGACCCGTGCAAAAGAAAAGCTTATATTAATTGGCGGGGCGAAAAAACCTGATAAATACCATAGTTTGGGGGGTAAGCCTAGGGTTTATGACGTTTCTGGCGGTCGTTCTTATATGGATTGGCTTTTGATGGCTTTAGGTGAGCAACCTGATGAGAAGATTTGGGATATTCAAAAAACTGATGCTGCCCAAGCTAGTCAAATGGAAATTGCTAAACAGACGCGTTTGACGAGTATATTCGATAATCTGAAATACGAGGAGTACACACATGCTGATTTAGTTTACAAATATGACCATGGTGACGCAAGATTTGTGCCTGCTAAAATGTCTGTTTCAGAGATAAAACGGCTGTATTTTAATGAATTTTTGCTGGACAGTGAGGACATGCACAAGCGGGAAAAGCGGGAATTTAACCCACCTGGCTTTATGGTAGAAAATGGTAAAATTGACGCTGCGGGGCGGGGCATTGTAATGCACACCTTGCTTGAGCATATGGACATAAACGCCGCAACTTCGGGAGATGTGGCTAGTTTGGTTGCGCGATTGGTAAGCAAATCTCTATTAACGGCTGAGGAGGCAGAAGCCGTGCAAATTGCCCCAATTGTGGCGTTTTTGAACAGTCCTCTGGGGTTGCGTATGCGGAAATCTAATAAAGTATATCGGGAAACCCCTTTCACCATCAACATGCCCGCGGGGCTGGTAAATTCATCATTTCGCAGGGTGGAGGGCGATATGCTAATCCACGGTGTTATTGATTGTTGCTTTGAAGAGGGCGGCAAAATGGTGATTGTGGACTACAAAACAGAGCGGGTGAAGGAGGATTTACAAGAAGTTGTGGAAAAATATCGACCGCAGATGGAGCTGTATCATCAGGCTGTGGAGAAGATTTTTTTGCAAGATGTTGGTGAAAAAATTATGTATTTTTTTGACACGGGGCAGGCGGTTGTGGTATAATGACTAAATTTGTAAAGTTTGTCGATTACTTTTTGTCATATTTCTTTTACAAAGAAATAACCGCCCCGTCTAAAAGTGCGGTTATTTTATAACGACCTTTTATAAAGACACTAACCGCTTCGCGATTGCCTTTTTTATTTCTATAAATAATTATAACACAGCACAGAAACTTTTGCAATATCTATTGACAAAAATCTAAAATTCGATATAATAATACAAGGCAATCAAAAGAAGCAAGGCGGTTGGCGTTAACACCTTTTTAGGAAGGGAGGTGTTGCGCTATGAATAATTATGAAATTCTGGTATTCTTTACAGAACTTGTAAAGTTTATGGATTACATATTGTCATATTTCTTTCAAAAGAAATAACCGCCCTCGACAAAGACGCGGTTATTTGTAATATTAGACCCGTTTATTAACGTCAACCGCTTTGCGATTGCCTTTTTTATTTCTATAGATAATTATAACATGACGCAGAAACTTTTGCAATACCCTATTGACAAAAATCTAAAATTCGATATAATAATACAGGGCAATCAAAAGAAGCAAGGCGGTTGGCGTGAATACCTCTAATTAGGAAGGGAGGTGTTGCGCTATGAATAATTATGAAATTCTGGTATTCTTTACAGAACTTGTAAAGTTTATGGATTACATATTGTCATATTTCTTTCAAA
>WQSI01000158.1 GCA_009787945.1 Defluviitaleaceae bacterium | reverse complement strand
TTCTCTGATAAGAAGGTGGCAGCTGGTGCTATGTCGTGGATTGGTGATACATCTCTTGCGGCGGCAGCGGGTGCGGAGTGACGGCAGTCTGAAAGCACCGCAACAAAGCTGCTGATGCAACGCGGCAAAGTTGAAAACAGCCTATAAAACCAACCCACAAACAGCATCAGAAAACACATGGCTAGATAAGCCCATGATTTAGCCATTTACAGGGTATGGCGGCAAACAAAATGCTCATTTTGGGCAAACATTTTCCAAATATACCCATAAAAACAGCCCAGTGCAACAAATTCTTGGAAAGTAAAAAGCCAGCAACCCGCTTGGTTACTGGCTTTCAGAGCGGAGGATGAGGGATTCGAACCCCCGTGGGATTGCTCCCAAATGGTTTTCAAGACCACCGCGTTATGGCCACTTCGCTAATCCTCCATATATTTACCTAAATGTTTGCCGAAATTTCTTTCGGAAATCGGGCAAACATTTAGGGCAAACATCAAAAATATTAAGTTGGTGTTACCTGTTACAAACCTTATAATTTCAAGACTTCTTGCTTGTCGAAGGGTATTATTCTAACAGTATTTCAAGACCACCGCGTTATGGCCACTTCGCTAATCCTCCAAACAATCTTGAAACTAAAGAACTAAAATCTTCACCGAAATTTCTTTCGGAAATCGGGCAAACATCAAAAATATTTAGTTGATGTTACCTGTTACAAGCCTCATAATTCCAAGGCTTCTTGCTTGTCGAGTGGCTAACTTCTAACAGTATTTCAAGACCGCCTCCTTCGACCACTCGGACAACCATCCAAGGGCACATGCTAGATGTGCCACAACAAATTCTATTATACAAAATCTTGCCGCGCTTGTCAAGAACAAATTTCGCATAAAGCAAAAATATTTTTTTATTGCAGAGGGGCGGTTGCGAGCATTAGTTTTATGCGATTTAGTTGGTTTACTTCCGATGCGCCTGGGTCGTAGTCTATGGGGACGATGTTGGCGGTTGGGTGGTGTTTTTTAAGCTCCTTTATCATGCCTTTGCCTGTTACGTGGTTGGGGAGGCAGGCGAAGGGTTGGGTGCAGACGATGTTTGGAACGCCAGAATGGAGCAATTCTACCATTTCTGCTGTTAAAAACCAACCTTCTCCGCTGACGTTGCCTAAGGAAAGATATGGTTTTGCCATTTCTGCCAATTCTTCAATGCGTTTGGGGGCGTGGAAGCGGTTGCTGTTGTTTAGGGCGGCAACCATGTGGCGGCGGTTGCGCTCCATCACCTTATTAAGGGTATTAAAAATGGTTTTGGACATTGCCGAGCCGCCCAAATGTTTATGTTTGAAGTTTGCGCCGTAAAAGGTGTATAGGAAGAAGTCTAACAGGTCTGGCACGACGACCTCTGCTCCTTCGGCTTCCAGCAGGGTTACAATGTCGTTGTTGGCGGTAGGGTGGAATTTGACCAGTATCTCCCCAACTACGCCAACTTTTGGCTTTGTAATGTCCAGCAGCGGCAAATTGTCAAATTCTGACACAATGGCTTGGCATAAGACTTTATAACTGGTGTTGTTTCCGCTAACAACGTCTTTTTTGCAGACTTCCAGCCATTTATCATACAAAGCCTGGGCGGAACCTGGCTCTGCCTCATATGGGCGGGTGGCGTACAGCACACGCATCAGCAAATCTCCGTAAACAAGCCCTTTAACAGCCCGCATAATATCTTTTGCAGTCAGCTTCCAGCCTGGGTGCTTTTCTAACCCTCCAGCGGACAGGGAAATTGCGGGTATATGCTCCAGACCCGCCTTGCGAAGGGCACGGCGGATAAAGCCCATATAGTTACTGGCGCGGCAACCGCCCCCTGTTTGTGACATAATTACAGAGGTGTTGTTAAGGTCATAATCCCCGCTTTGTAGGGCTTTCAGCAGTTGTCCCACCACGATTATGGCAGGATAGCAAGCGTCGTTGTTGGTGTAGCGCAGACCAATGTCCACGGCTTCCCTGTCCATGGCGGGCATTACCACCAGCTTATAACCTGCTTCATTAAAAGCTGTTTCTAAAAGCTCAAAATGGATGGGTGCCATTTGAGGGCAGATTATTGTGTGCTTATCCTTCATTTCTTTGGTAAACAAGGTGCGCGGATGGCGTGGTACTGGTTTTTGGGGTGCGATACCCCGCTTTTTGCGCTCTTCCAAAGCCGCGAAAAGAGAGCGGATGCGAATACGGGCAGAACCCAAATTGTTCACCTCGTCAATTTTAAGGCAAGTGTAAATTTTGCCTGCACCTTCTAAAATCTCCTGCACCTCGTCTGTGGACACAGCATCAAGCCCGCAACCAAAGCTGTTAAGCTGGACAAGCTCCAAATTTGGATTGTTAGCAACATAAGTTGCGGCGGCGTAAAGTCTGCTATGGTAAACCCATTGGTCACGCACATTAAGCGAACCATTTTGGTGGGCATTGGCAAGATGGCTTATTGCGTCCTCTGTCAGAACAGTAACCCCAAAATCCGCAATCATTTTGCTTATGCCGTGGTTTATTTCGGGGTCAAGATGATATGGACGCCCTGCAAGCACAATGGCATAATCTCCAGATGCTTGCACTTGCTCAAACATTTCCTTGCCTTTTTCGCGAACATCAGCCTTAAACCTCGCATCCTCGGCATAAGCCAATTTCACCGCTTGGGCTACATCTCCCTTTGGAATATCTGAAAATTCCCGTTGTAACTCCTTAACCATGGACTTTTCATTGTCCATGTTAAGAAATGGGTTTCGGAAGTCGATACCCAGAGTTTCAATTTCATCTACATTTGTCCGCAAAACCTCGGGATAGCTGACAACAATTGGGCAGTTAAAGCAGTCGCTTGGCTCGTCATACTCCCGCTTTTCGTAAACCACGCTGGGATAAAAAATTGTTTTAACGCCAGCGTTTATAAGCTCTGATACATGTCCATGGGCAAGCTTGGCAGGATAGCACACGCTCTCTGACGGCATGCTTTCCAACCCTTTTTCATAAACGGCACGGCTAGACGAAGGCGACAAAACAACCTCATAACCCAGATGGGTGAAGAAAGTGTGCCAAAATGGGTAATTTTCATAAAGATTAAGGGCGCGCACTATGCCGATTTTGCCACGATGAGCCTCCTCGGTGGGTAATGGTGAATAGTCAAAAACCCGCTCATATTTATATTGATACAAGTCCTGCCCGCGGGGAGCGTCAGCGGTTTGCTTGCCTAATGGACGTTCGCAACGATTGCCCGAAATAAAAACGCGGCCTTCACCAAATTTATTTATGGTTAGCATACAATTGTTTTCGCAAAGCCCGCAACGTGCCATGGAGCTGTCAATTTGCAAAGCCTCAAGCCCTGCCAAATCCAGCATTTGGCTCACGCTGTCTTTGTCACAGCTGACCTGTTCGCGGGCAACCAATGCCGCACCAAATGCACCCATCAGTCCTGCAATGTCAGGGCGCAA
>WQSI01000157.1 GCA_009787945.1 Defluviitaleaceae bacterium | reverse complement strand
GGCAACACCGCGCTGACCAATCTGCTCGATGTGGCTTGCAAAGTCAATGTGATTATTCCCGAAGCCTTCGGTGGTGACTATTGCGCCATCTGCGTCCATCGCCTCAATCATCATACCAAGGCGTTTTGACACATAAAATTTATCGGAATTTGCCTGGGGCGAACCGATGAAAATTACCCCAGCCAGGTCAATGTCAGGGTCTTGCATGGCTTCCATAACAAGCGGCTCGCGGAAGTAGTGGCGGGAGTTTTCTTTTGACGCAGGGCCAATGCAGGTTAGGGCGTGGATTGCCCCGTCCAACACCTCTAAAGGCGACAGAACAACGGGCAAGTTGCCCAAATCCACATTGGGAACAGCCCCAAGAGTGCCCACGGGCTCATAAGGCAGAATTAGATTGTCGTGCATTGCCCCTTGCCCCATAACCTCTTTGACAATAACCATTTTGGGCTTGCCGCTACGGCGAATTTGCTCAAAGCCTTCCTCCCGCACGCAAAGGCTGTCGCTGGCATTTTTTAGCGCCTTGCGGATTTCTTCCATAATATAATCGCTTGCTAGGTGAGCCGCCAATGGGCCAGGACGCTCCATATTTGCCCCCGCCTTTATGGTAACTTGGGTTTTAATGAAAATTTCACCCTTATCAGGCGCGCCAGGGCGACCCCACATGATGTTTTTATCCATTTCCCCTTCAGATGAGCCAAATTCACCAATTTGCACACCGTCTGCGTCCGTTCCTGTGATGACGAAAACAACGCCATCTAAAACGCGGGTGATGCCAGAGCCAAGCTCCCCATCTTCCTTTGTGGCTATGGGCAAAACGTCCATTATGGTTTCAGAATAACGCCCATAGTCCCCAGGAGTGATGATTTCCACTTTCATTTCTTCCACAAGGTTTACTGATGCTACGGCATCTTTGCAAAGCTCGTCTGCATGGCGCAATGTCAAGGTTGTGCCGTCTATTTTGGTTTCGTCACCAAAAACAATATTGTCAATTTTAAAGTGGCGGCGTTTTAGGGTGCGTAGGGTTTTTAGGGTGTTGCTTGATAGCGGAGTAGGGTTGGTGGTTACGTTTGCGGTCATGGGGCGGGCAATGCCCGCCCCTACCAGGGTTGGGATTTCTAGCTGGATGTTTTCGCCCTTGCCTATAAATATTTTGATGGTATCACCGCCGCCTCCCATCTGAGGAATGTCCACATTTGCAGCTGGTGCTGATTGCCCTATGGCTTTCGGCGCACCTTCTGCCCCGCTTACAATCTCCACATACTCTGCTGTCATAGGGGTCAAAGCCCCAATGGTTTTAATTATTTTGCCCCCCATAACTTGCCCAATGGTATAGCAATCGCTTGGGATTGACAGCAACCCACTATCTTCCAAATCATCAAACAAAGCAGGGTCCTCCAAGTTGGCGTGGCTAATAACCGCCCCTGCCTCAAATCTACAACAGCTCACCGCTGGTTTGTTTGCGTATTCTTTCACGTTTTCAACACTAATAGCCATTTTTAATTCCTCCTAATCAATCTTTTTATCTCCAAAATACTGTGTTAACATCAAAACCAACGCACTGCCTGCCAAAATGCCGTCCATAATGCCGAAGGGCAACAGATGCATCATCACAGTTAGGGTTATGACGCATTTTATGACGCTTCATTGTTTGGTTCTCCTGTACAACCTATGGTCTGTTGCCCGCAGTACATGGTCCGTTGAGTGGTACACCGAAACCCCTAACCTAGGGGCTATCTCCATAACGGTGTTAGTTCAGTCCTCACAAGTGGACACCAAAACCGCTTGCGCGCCCTGTTGCTTTAGTTTTAGGATTTTTTCGGACTGCCCTGGGCAGTTGCCAGGTTCGTCACAGCGGTATCTGCCGCCAACTTCCACCATGCGCTTGCATTTGGCTTCTGCCACAATTTCCCCGCCCATGCCTGCCACAATTTCCCGCAGCCTATCTTCGTTCGCGCCACATTCGCAGGCTAAAATGCCGAATTTGCGGGGGTCGTCTGGGTAGGGCATTGCCACAAAAATCCCCCCTAATGTTTTGGTGATGGTTGACTTTTCGCCACCGCCAAAACCTGTAAAAGGGCCGCCCAGAAGGGTTTCGCCATGGGGCTGTATGGCTCCGCCGCAGTCATCAATATATTTTTGCACGGGCATACCTATAGGCTCATCTAAATAAACCCGAGGTTTGCTATTTATACGCCCTGCCACTGTAAAATCTTTGGTTATCACAGGTTTGCCAAGGTCAATTGCCTCTGCAACCCGCTTTATGGTTTCCACATTGGACACAATCGCTCCCGCTTCCAAGGGCAATTGTCCAGGCTTTAGGGTGATGCCCAAAATTTCGCGGACAATCACCCGCTCATCCCCAACAGGGTACATGTCGGGCAGATAGCGGATTTCAATATTAGGCTCTGCCTTGCAAGCGCGGGCAATGGCGATAAGCTCACGGGTGTGCTTGGGCTTAATGGCAATATAGCCCACCTTGGCGTTAACCATGCCCATGGCATATTTCATGCCGCGGATTATCAGGTCAGGCTGCTCCGCCAAAACCTTTATATTATGCGCCAAAACAGGCTCACATTCAGCGGCATTAAGGATGAATACGCCTCCCTGCAAGTCTGCCCCAAACTTTACATGGGCAGGGAAGCCCGCTCCCCCAGCCCCTACAACCCCTGCGGATTTTACCATTTCTAAATGGGTGCCGCCATCAACTTTAATAAATTCTTCGGGCTGATGGTCGTCCATTTCGATGCCCACGGTCTGCCCAATTTCGCGGATAATGCCGTAAACGCTTGAATGGATATTAGCCCCCAACCCTTCGCAAACAGCGATTAACTGCCCTCTCTTAACGTGGTCGCCCACCATTACAATAGGTGTGGCTGGCGCGCCAACATGTTGTTTTAATTCTATGGTTACAAATTTTGACAATCTGCATCCTCCTCGATAAAAATTTTATCCACATACTTGCTTGTAAACCCTGCCAAAATCCCGCCGTAAGACAGGGAGAATGTAAGGGTATCCCCTACTTTGTAGCTTGTATCAGTTAAATTTACAATTAAATGGTCGCTGCTGCTGCCAATAATTTCCACAGCAGGGTCGTGGCATACAAGTTCGCTTGTGCCAATGTCTTGCCGCCCAACTGCCAAAATGCCGCGGTTTTGTATGCCCTCATCCTCAAAGCTAACAACCTCGCCAAAGGCGTTGATATTGGTGCGCCCTACAGGCATTGAGGGCTTTTGCCCAATTTCGATAATTTCTGCCTGCAAGGTGACGACATCAGTCATAAGCCCTGCGAAGGTTTCGCCAAAAGCCGTTTCTTTGCCGCAAACAAGGGCTTCACCTAGGCGCAGGTGGTTGATGCCCCTCGGCATTTCGCCTTTTTCCAGCAAGTGTAAGCTACTAGAGTTGCCACCGCTGACAATCGGCAGGGCAGCCCTTAAATCTCTACGTAAATTATCCGCCATTTTAACCAATTTGTCA
>WQSI01000156.1 GCA_009787945.1 Defluviitaleaceae bacterium | reverse complement strand
TAATTCCCCGAAATGACGGGCGCGGTGTCCACGCTGTCACGGATGCTTGGTTTTTAGTGCAGGGTGACTTCCAGATTGTGGCATTGCCGTAAATCAAGCATGAAAACAATTAAAAAAGCGTAAGGAGAATTATATGAAAAAACTTATAAAGGCTGGAGTTGCCTGTATTTTAGCATTGGCGACCCTTTTGCCTGTACATATAGAATTGTCGGCGGCATTGCCCGCCATACCATGGGCGCATTTTGAACATCGGGAGCAAACCCGTCTGTCCCGTGGTACATATTTAACCCAGTCCATACGTATAACGCCAGCAGGTCTGGTGGATATTAACGTGCTGGAAATACCCTTAAATGACCCATTTTTGGACATTGGCGTGTTTAATTCCCAGGTGGAGCTTGGGTTGCGTCAGCCTGCAACAACCTTGCTAAGCGCAGGAGGTGCTTTAGCGGGCGTAAATGGTGATTTTTTCGGACTTAGCGGCCGACATTCCGTACCTTTGGGCTTCGAGATGATTGGCAGCGAAATTTCTGCTCAAGGGGGAAGAAACAGCGGCGGAAACGACTCTGCCAGTTTGCTTTTGGGTGATAATCACGCCTTTTTCGACTATGTTCGCCCCCAAGTGGCTTTGACCCTGAACGGACAACGCCCTTTTTACGTTGGGCTTGTTAACATGGTTTCAAACCTTGCGTTTCCAAGCTTTTTAACCCATGGGTATATCCAGTCCACCGCCAGCATTGATGCTCGTGTGGGGCGTTCTTATAAAATTGTGGTGGAAAACGGTATCGTCACCGCAATTACCTTCTACACCGTAAATGTTCCAGAAAATGGTTTTGTCATTATAATGAACCCTGCGGATTTTGAGCGGGGCGGTCATCATTTCTACAGAGGGCAGCGGGCAGAAATGGTAATTACTGCCAACATCAACCTTGATGCGGTGCATACTGCAATTTCTGGCGAACATCGCGTTTTGCACAATGGTGCAGTGCCAGATACAGCCCCATTGCGCTCTACTGCGCGCCACCCCCGCACCTTAATGGGGCTAAACTGGGCAGGCGACAGGCTGATTTTGATGACAATTGACGGCCGCAACCACTCCATTGGGGCGACCTTAGCAGAAGCTGCTGTGTATATGTCGCAATTTGGCGCGGCTCACGCTGTAAATTTGGACGGAGGAGGCTCTACCACCATGGCGGCTCGACTGCCTGGTGAAAATCTTGCTGTGGTAAACCGACCTTCTGAAGGCAGTCAGCGTGCAATCATAAACGCCCTTGGGGTTGTGAGCAATGCACCCATTGGGGCTTTGGCACATGCAGAAATTTTAGGCGACGGCAACAACATCGCTGTAGGAATCCCCAGACCCCTTGAATTCCGTGGTTTTGATGAATATATGAACCAACTGACCCTACCCGCTCAACCAGACGATATTTTTGTTACCAACGGACGCATTACCGACAACGGCATTGTGGCAGAAAGTGCGGGTTCTGTGGTGGTGCAGGCTCGTTTTGGCTCTGTTGTTGCCTGGGGCGGTTTTAATGCCATTGATGTGCGCGAAATAACCACAAATACACAGGTTTTGCGTGGTGATACCCAAATAAATTTCCATGGTATAGATAATTATGGTCGCAGAGTTTGGTTAAGTCCTGCCCATTTGGACTTCCAAGTTTATCCAGCAAATATTGGACGTATGGAGTTTGGGAGTTTTATCGCAGGAGTTGACGGCAATGGTTGGCTTCGCGTATCAACTGCCACTGCATACCAATATATACCAATTATACTGCAAAGTCATCAAGTGCAAATTGACCCTATAGAGCCTGATTTTACTGGAGATACCCACTTTTCTAGCTACCCCGCGTCAGTTGAAGGCTTTGTGGCGTTCTCCCCCCTTGCCAGCTACGGTGCAAATTCTCTGGTGATGAGCTACACCTTCCACCAAGCCGCACACTCCCAGGCGGCTCACCTAAATTTTAGCGATACAGGTTATGTCAACGCCACTGCATACACTCTGGCTGTTTATGGAAATAATTCTGGTCATTGGCTGCGGGGGAATATAATTGACGGCGAAGGCAATACTTTTGTTATTGATTTTATTGACAGAATCAACTTCACAGGTTGGCGGGATGTGACGGCGCAAGTGCCAACAGAAGCCATTCACCCTGTACGCCTTACTCGTGTTCATGCTGTATCTCTCAACCAAGAAACTGCGGAAAGCCATGTACTGCACTTTGATAATCTGCGGGTTTATCAAACTTATGTAGGTTCTGCCCCTGCAATTCCAGTGGGCAGTGTGGCACGTGACAGCTTGCGCCGTGACTTTGTAACCCCCCCTGCATATGGCGAGTTTGATGTGGTTTTTGGGGAAGGCATTACGGATTCGACGGCACGAAACACTTTCGGTCAGCCAAGGGGCTTTGCTATGCATCCTTCAGATAACTTGCTAATCATGGAGCTAAACGCTGAAAATGGCGGAATTATGCAGTCTGGCGCATATCAATGGACACACTTAACAAGACATTTGGAGCAAACAAACGCAAGTACAATTGTTTTACATATGAATAGACCCCATCAACAATTCAGCAATAACGCAGAATTGCGGCTTTTCCGCCAGTTGGTAGAGGAGCAAGCCCGCCTAGAACGGGATATTTTCGTGGTGTCAACTTATGGGCAACAGCTTTCCGTGGATGTGGTGGAGGGAGTGCGTTATATTAACCTTCCCGAACCATATGACCCAGAAAGTGAGCTGTTAAACGCCCATTTCGCACTATTGCGCCTGCGTTTTGGCGCTAACGGTGTGCATTACAGCGTAGAGAGGGTTTTTGAGTAATGCCAACTAACAAAGCCCAAAATAGCGGTGTTAAAACCATATCTGTTGTGATGATTTTGGTTTTGGTTGCCAAAATAAGCGGTCTGGCGCGGGATATGGTAATGTTTTCCTTGCTGGGTACAGAAAGTCCTGAAGCGGCGGCGTTTAGCTTTGCGTCCTTGCTACCCAGGACATTTTTGGACGCGGCTTTTGCGGCGGCAATTTCTGCTGGGTTCATTCCAGTTTTTAACACCTATCTGGAAAAAAGAGGAAAAGAGGAGGCATTCAAACTCGCAAGCAATTTTGTTAGTTTTGTCATGGCAATTTCCTTGATTGCGGCGATTTTGGGCGTTTTTTCCGCCCCCGCCATATCTAGCATCTACTTTGGTACGGGCAACCCCACCATAACCATAAATTTAGGCACAGAATTGCTTAGGATTACCATATTTACAATGTTTTTCACATCAACTGCCTTCGCACTGACAGGCTTGTTGCAGTCCCTAGGCGGGTTTTACATTCCTAGCATCATGTCACTTGTGTCCAATGCCGCTATATTAGCTTACCTGTTTTTCTTTTTTGAAAGAGGGGGCGTGTTAGGGTTAGCAATAGTTTTTGTTGTAGGGAGCATTTTGCAGGTCGCCATCTTCTGGCATCCACTTAGGAAACACGGCTTCCGCCTAAGTCCGTGCCTGAACCTTAGAGATGAGGGGCTGCGGCAGATATTAAGGCTGTC
>WQSI01000155.1 GCA_009787945.1 Defluviitaleaceae bacterium | reverse complement strand
AGAGAGCCCGCCGCTACCGCAAAATGCTGGGAGGCGGCATGCGCCAAGCGGGAGTTTTAGCATCAGCTGGGCTAATCGCCATAAACGACATGACTGCCCGCCTGCACACGGACCACGAAAACGCCAAATATCTAGCCAACCAGCTAGACGCTTTCGAGGGCGTGACTGTAGACCACAGCAAACTAGCTATAAACCTAATATTCTTCACCATCCACAAGCAGGGCTTTGACCACGACGGGCTTTATGACAAATTATTGTCTAAGGGCATCAAAATAAACCCTGGCACAAATGGGCTATATCGTTTCGTGACCCACAACGATGTTGACCGTGCTGATATTGACAAGGTTCTTGAGATTTTGCGCCCAATGTTTTAAAATTAGTTGACAAAGTGCCGCAAGCGTGGTAAGATTGGAAAGTTAACAAAGTTCGTAAAATAGAAATTTTCGGAGGTTTAAAATGAGTGCAAAGCAAGGTGTTTTTGCGGTAATTGCGTCGGTGGCTATTCAGTTGACGCTTGGGATAATTTATATTTGGTCGGTTTTTCAAACTGGCATTGCAAATGCTATTTTTAATGGCAACAACGCCCATGCGGCAATGGTTTTTTCCATTGTTTTGGCGTTGTTTGGCATTGGGGGCTTGGTTGCGGGAAAACTTACCAAAAAAATCGGTCTGCGGAAGGTTATTTTTCTTGGGGGCTTGATTTTAGGCACAGGCACAATGATAGCCAGCTTTGTTCAGCCTGAGTTTGGTTGGCTTTTATGGCTGTCTTACGGGCTTTTGGGCGGTCTTGGTATGGGCTTTACATATAGCACAACCATCGCCTGCGCCCAAAAGTGGTATCCCCACAAAAAGGGCATGATAACGGGGATTATTGTTGCTGCCCTTGGTTTTGGCGGTGTAATTTTTACCCCCCTAATTGAATGGATGATTTATATTTTCGGCGGCGTTGGCACTTTGTACGAAGTGGGCGGGGAAATGATGACCCTGCGCGTCCTTGCCATTGTGTTTTTCGTGGTTTGCACCGTGGGCAGCATTTTCACCATCGAGCCGCCAGAGGGGCATATGGCGGACAAAGTTGCCGCAAACCCTAAAGCGGCAGGAACAGCCCGCAACTTCACAAGCAAAGAAATGATAAAAACACCGCAGTTTTACTTGCTTGCGGTGGCGTTTATTTTCTCTGTTATCGGCGGGCTTATGATGATTGGTTTTGCCCGCCCAATTGCTGTGGCTCATGGCTTGTATACCACAGCCACCATCGGCGTGTTGGCAATCGCTCTGTTTAACTCTATCGGAAGGCTGTTTTGGGGGGCTGTGTCTGACCGTTTGGGGCGTAGCACAACCATGATAATTTTGCTGATAGTATCTGGAGGTATGTCACTCTTACTAACTGTTGCCAGCGGATATGTAATTTACGTGCTTTTTGCCTTAATTGGCTTTAGCTTCGGCGGTCTTTTAAGCAATTTCCCTGCCCTTACTTCTGACTTGTTCGGCAGTAAGTTTATGGCGGAAAATTACGGCTTTGTGTTGATTGGCTTTGGTGTTGGCGCGATTATCTCTAGTCAAGTGGCGGGGCATTTTGCCAATGTGGCATACAACCCCGCAACCAGCCTAACGGATGTTGCCCTTATGTCACCTGCCTTTGTTACTGCGGCAGTGTTTGCTGGGCTTGCCATAGGCATCATGTTCATTTTGCGGGTTTTCAGTAAAAAAACGAGTTAGTAATTTAAAAATATCCCATCCGTTGCATACGCACCTGGCAGCAAGTGTTTATCACATGTTGCCAGTGGCTGTTGCTGGATGAAATTGCGGCTTGAAGGAAAAGCAGACGGGAGCGGTCAATCAACCCTTGCTCCAGGCGGGCAAGGGATTGCATGTCCCCGCTGGCATATGCTGCCAACAAGGACATCAGGTTGTATTCTGAAACCGTAACAGGGATAAACGGTTCTAACACTCCCATCAAACCGCCAATTTCCTGCCTTTTTGCAGGATATGCCGAATTAACATAAAAATAAAAGCTTTCTATGTTTATAAAGTGTATGCCTTTGGGCATTTCGCCCCTAAAATCTGCCATTGTGTTGCGCAAATCTTCTAGGAAGCACACAAGGCTCGGCTCTGAAATCATCATCAAATTAACCACTCTCCACGCTGATTAATCCGAAACGAATTTCTTGAACATTTTGCTTGTCTTTTCACCAAAACGACTGCGGATACTCACCCTCATGTGCCTATGGGCACACCGCGGGTTCGCATCCTTGCATTTTGGCGAAAATCCTGCACAAAATTTGTTCAAGAAATTCATTTCGAATTAATAGTCTGTACAAAAAGCCCGCCTTCATACATAAAGGAGATGTTTTATGTTAGACCTAACTTCTAAACAGCGGGATGAAATTGGATTAACCTTTGTTTTGCGCCATTTACAGCCCGTTACGCCCTATGGGGCAGAAAAAACAAAGAGTCTTGTGCCGCTAACCAAAGAGGAAGCTGAAATTTGTTTTGATAATATGGAGGTGGGGTGGGGGATTAGCTCTGACGCTTTGCCCCGCTTCAAAAATATCCGCGGCTGTGTGGAGAAAGCCAAAACCTTGCCTTTAAACGAAGTTGAGTTGTTTGAGGTTAAGGGTTTTTTGCTCACTCTTGAAAAGTTGTTGGCGGAGGACTTGCCTGATTTAAAGGGCATCACATTTTTACCTATGACCGATGCTCTTGATATTTTAGACCCACAAAACAACCGCCTTTCGCCATTTTCCTTAGAATCTCCAAAGCTGGCGGAGTTGCGACGGGAGAAGGAGCGGCTTGAAAAACTGGGCGACACGGAAAAGCGGGCTTTGGTTGTGGCAGAAGAAGATGCGGAAGAAATGCGGGTTATGGAGGTTTTGACAAATGCCCTCCGCGCTTACATTCCTGTTTTCGTCCATAATACGGAAGCTATTGGGGATTTGGACTTGACAATAGCTAAAGCTCGGCTGGCACAGCAGTTTGGCGGAGTGCGCCCCGCGATTAGTAACACCGTCAATATCACGGATATGACAAACCCCTATTTTGCTGATGTTTTGGCGCAGAAAGGCAAACAATTTACAAAAGTGTCCATTTCCATGCCACGCGGCGTTACCATTATCACAGGGGCTAATATGGGGGGCAAATCCATGGCGATTAAAACCATTGCTTTGAATATCGCCCTGTGCCAGCTAGGTTTTTTCGTGTTTGGGGAAACCGCTGAAATCCCAATGTTTGACGCAATTCACTTGATTACTGATGATGCCCAGTCTGCCACAGAAGGTTTATCGACTTTTGGGGCAGAGATGACCCACCTAAACACCGCAGTAAAGGCAATTCGCAACGGGTTTACTTTCTTGGCTATGGACGAGCCTGTCTGCGGCACAAACCCTGCCGAAGCGACAATTATTGCCCAGGGAATAACAAGCTTTTTGGCTGAGCAAAGCGCCATTTCCCTGCTATCCACCCATTACGACCGCATAACGCCCCTTGCCACCGCCCATTATCGGGTGGCAGGCATCACCGAAACAGGGGCAATGGACTACACCCTGCACCCCGCAGGTATAAACGAGCCA
>WQSI01000154.1 GCA_009787945.1 Defluviitaleaceae bacterium | reverse complement strand
ATCCTACAAGCAAATGGTGCATGGCATACCATCACCTTAACAGCAACCCTTAACGGAAGCTCTGTAGAGGTTTTGCTTGTTAATAGTCTTTATGTTCCAGCACCAGCTCCAGCACCAGCACCAACACCTGCACCTGCACCAACCCCAGCACCAACTCCAGCACCAGCACCAACCCCCGCACCAACACCTGCACCTACTCTACCTGTATTAACTACACCTCCTGCTTCCTCCACAAGGCCTTCTGCACCAACTGCACCACCAGCAGTTGATTTGCCAGCCTTGGAAGTGCCATCACAACCACTTTTAATTGCACCACCAGTAAGTGCGCACAACTAATTCTTGCTGTTGTGTAGTGGTAAATAAAAACCTTGTAACAAAAAACCCCGCGGATTTCATTCTGCGGGGTTTTTATATAAAATAATTAAGATAGACAAATTCTTTGATTAAGCCCACTGCCATCCAAACGGGGGCATAATCCAGCCTGATAACTCCGTGGATATTAAAGCGTGTCCCGCTATAATCCCAGGGGCACATTTTTACGGCCTTCATGGTGATGCCAGCGGTATATTCAATTAAAAAGATTGTAATTGCATATGTCAAGCCGCGCAAAATCCAATTAAATGGCTGTAGCGCGCTGATTAGGGGCGTCATAAAGGCGGTTGCCCCATAAATGAAAAACATCCAAATGGAGGTTTTTGAAGTGGCACGGCGGTCTTTTGCAAGCAAAGAACCCATTCCAGTCCAGAAAACCTCCATCATCAGCCCTGCCGCTCCAAACAGGGCAAACTTCATAAATATAGACATGACTACTTGTAAATCGGCAAGGCGTTACCGTGGTCGCCATAGGCTGGAAACCCTGCGCCCACATGCTTGCCGTCCACATAAATCAAAATATCCAGCTTTGCCCTAATATTGCCCATGACGAGCCATAAAGACTCGTCATGTTGGACAATGTAAGCGTTTGGGTCTAGCTTGATGGCAGGCGAATGGGCTAAAATTTTCTCTATTTGCTCGCTGATGCCTGGAACATATTCAATACCTTGATAATTTCTGTTTTGCTGGTGGTTGTTGGTGTTGCCGCCCCCTGTCTGGGGGGCGTGGTTGGTTGCAGGCATACTGCGGACAAGGGTTGCTCCTGATACGGGCAAAGAGGCTTCTTCGTCCTCTTGCTTAGGGGTTTCCTCGGTGTTCGTTGGGGCATTTGTTGGGGCAGTGTCCTCTGGTTTTGCTTCTTCAGGGGCAACCTCTGGGGCGGCTTCCTTTTTCTTCCAAAATGCAGAAGCTTGTGTGGCTTCCTGCTCAAAAATTGGGCTTGCATCCACGTTATACGCTCCATGGGCAAGGGCAAAGCTGGCTACAACAGCGCAAATTGCGGCAGTGATAAACTTCTTTTTCATTTAAAAATCCTCCTTTAAAGTTGATGTTGATAAAGATAGTTTTGATGGAGGACTTAAAAATAATGCAAGGTAAATTAATGTAATGGCTCCCTAAAAATTTTTACGCCTTCAGGCAAATAGGTGGCTCTGCCTTCTACTAAAATTGTCAAGTATCTTGGATAGCGCAATTTGGCGGCACTTTCAAACAAAATGTTTATAAAGCGATATTCAAAATATGTACCGCCATAATTCATTACGTCCTCCGACAGATTAAGGGTCAAAACCCCGTCATCAATCCAAATACTTAGTATTTCCACATTTTGCGGCACAAAATCCATACCACTGCTAAAAATTTGTGTGAAAATAACCCATGCCATAATATAAGTTACAAAAACTTTCATGGTAACACCTCCATGAAAATTATACCATATTTTTCCAATTAATCAACAAGCAAAACATATCAAAAAAGGCGACAATCAGCCGCCTTTAGACATGGTTAGCAAGCTTATATCAACTTTGCCAACTCTTTAATTGTTTTTACAGAAACCTTTTTACCTTTATACTCTACTAAATCTTCCATTTCTCCTGTGAAGATGTCCGCAGGTTGATATTTTTTTAAAACGATTTTATCATCGTCTACAAAAATTTCCATTGGGTCCCGCACGTCGATATGTAGAGTTTTTCTTAGCTCGATGGGTAAAACCACGCGCCCTAGCTCGTCCACTTTTCTTACAATTCCAGTTGATTTCATTTAAAGACCTCCTTTGTTGTTGTGTCGCTGGAACAAATTCAGTATACCAAAAATGTCAAGTAATGTAAATAAAAACCATTAATTGACATATATAGGAAATGTTTTTGTAACATTTTACCTGTTCTGGTTAAATTTGCCCAAGCATAGATTGTACAAAATAGACATTTTGGGGGATTTGGCATGCTTAACTACTTATGGGCGGGCATGATTTTGATTGGTATTGTTGTGGGGGTTGCCACGGGAAACCTGGGGGATTTGACAAACGCGGCTTTAAATTCGGCAGGGGAGGCCGTCACCGTGACAATCACCATGCTTGGGGTTATGGCTTTGTGGACAGGGCTTATGCGGGTGGCAGAAAACGCTGGGATGATAAAAGCCTTGGCAGACAAGATGCGCCCTCTTTTGCGTTATTTGTTCCCAGGTTTGGACGCTAAAAGCAAAGCAATGGAATATATTGCCACAAATATGATTGCAAATGTTTTGGGGCTTGGTTGGGCGGCTACGCCATCGGGGCTGAAAGCCATGGAAGAGATGCAGTCAGAAAACCCAGACAAAACCACGGCAACCAAAGAAATGTGCATGTTTATGATTATCAATATGTCAAGTTTGCAAATTATTACCATCAGCGTTCTTGCTTATCGCGCCCAGTATGACTCTGTTAATCCTTCCGAAATTATTGGTCCTGGCTTTCTTGCCACCCTAATTTCCACCCTTGCCGCTGTGGCATACACGAAATTCATGGAAAAGAGGGTGTTTAAAGCATGAATGTAGTTTTATTTATTTCGGATTTGATGATACCGTTGGTGATTGTGGTGATTATCGCGTATGGGCTTGCAAAAAAAGCCCCTGTCTATGATAGTTTCATAGGAGGGGCGATGGAAGGGGCAAAAATTACATTTAATATTTTTCCTACGTTGGTAGGGTTGATGGTTGCCGTGGGTGTGTTGCGAGCATCTGGCACATTGGATTTTATTGCCAACTTTATATCGCCGCTGACAAGGCGGCTGGGCTTTCCCGAAGAGGCGTTGCCGCTGACGCTAATGCGCCTTGTTTCATCTTCTGCCGCCACGGGCTTGCAACTTGACGTGTATGCCCAACATGGACCAGACAGCTTTATCGGGCGTTTCGTTTCTGTGATGATGTCCTCCACAGAAACTGTGTTTTACACCTTCAGCGTCTACTTCCTTCATATTGGTGTTACCAAAACCCGATATACCCTATTTGGCGCGCTTTTTGCCAATGTTGTTAGCATTGTAGCGTCACTGGTGATAACGATTTTGGTTTTCGGAAGATGATTAGAGTGGTCTATTATTGACCCAAAAGCAGATAATTAAAACTGCGATTGGTTGCAGAGTCTACCGAGGTGCCTGCTCCCGCCCTTGTGTGGGCTGGTCTTAAAATGTTTCGCCTATGCCCTGGGGAGTTCATCCAGCCATCCACAAGAGC
>WQSI01000153.1 GCA_009787945.1 Defluviitaleaceae bacterium | reverse complement strand
AAACTGCGGATACCAATGCGCCAGCCGCCGTAACGGTTCCAGCCTAAAGCCTCTACGGTTCCACATTCCACAGCAATTATAGGGGTGCCGATTGAGCCGAAAAAGTCATGCCCTAAATGGGGGCGGCTATAGCCGTAATTTCGGGGGTTTCCAAAATCGTCAGAATGATTGTAGTGATAACCCTTAGCGATAGGCGAAAAAACTTTTAAACCGTATTTAATTTCACCATCAGCCTCATATTCACCTACAAAATTCCCTAAAACTGCCCCATAAGCTGTTAAATAAAAATTATACAAATCTATTTCCTGGGAAATTTCATGCAAAAGCTCGCCACCTTTTATTTTTTCCACAACTTCATCTATGTGGCGACATTCCGAATCCTTTTTAAAATCACCCCAATTTTTCGCCGCCGAATATGCCAAAAGCTGCACAAAATTAAGCTCCCCAAGAGAGTTTGCGTCATATTTGTACGCCTGTTTTAAAACAGCCAAAGGCACATCAAAATCAAACCACTTTACAAAGTCATCCTCGTCATCTTGGGCAGAAAGCCCTGCAAAAACAAACAAACACATGAATATTGCTGTAAAAATCCATTTTTTCATATCAACACCTCGAATTTTATTATCTGCACATTTTGACAAAGTATCAACACAGAAAATATTGACAGGGGAATTTCTTTGTGATATAGTGATGGAAACAACAAAAAATAAAAATAAAATAATTTTTAGGAGAGTGGCAAAAATGTCAAAGGTTTATGATGTAATTATTCTTGGTGGCGGCCCTGCTGGGCTTTCTGCAGGCTTGTATGCTGGGCGCGCGCGCCTGTCTACATTGATGATTGAAAAGCTAACCGAAGGCGGGCAAATTGTAACAACCAACGAAATTGAGAACTATCCAGGTGGTATGGAGCATGAGTCTGGACCATCTTTGATTGCAAGAATGGTGGAGCAGTGCAAAAAATTTGGTGTTGAAACCATCAAAACCACTGTTACGGAAGTTCAGCTTGAAGGCGACATTAAAACCGTAACTGCTGGCGGAAACACTTATCAAGCCAAGACAATTATGGTTGCAACAGGCGCAAATCCTCGCCCAATTGGATGCACTGGCGAATCTGATTATATCGGGCAGGGCGTGAGCTTCTGCGCCACTTGCGACGGTGCTTTCTTTGAAGATTTGGATATTTACGTGGTTGGCGGCGGCGATTCTGCTGTTGAGGAAGCTTTGTACCTTACAAGATTTGGCAGAAAAGTAACAATAATCCATCGCCGTGACGAGCTTCGTGCCGCAAAATATCTGCAAGAGCAGGCTTTTGCTAATGATAAAATTGAATTTATGTGGGATAGCACCGTAACAGAAATTGGCGGTGATGAAGTTGTTCAAAAGATGACTGTAGAAAACCTTAAAACTGGCGAAAAGACAGAAATTGTCGCTAGTGATGAGGATGGCGCATTCGGTATTTTCGTTTTCGTAGGTCTTATTCCAAATTCTGACATTTTCCAAGGGAAGTTGGATATGGAAAATGGATATATCATCACCAACGAAAACATGGAAACCAACATTAAAGGCGTGTTCGCCATTGGCGACATCCGTGTGAAGATGCTTCGTCAGGTTGTGACGGCGGCAGCAGATGGCGCAATTGCAGCAATTATGGCAGATAAATATATCAGCGGGCATTAAATCGCCCGTAAGGGGGTATTTTATGGGATTTTTCGCGTTCCTTTGGTGGGCTTTAACTATTGTTCAAACTTTTATGGGTTATGGTACAGCATATCGCCTAACTAAAACTGGCGGTGATAATGGTATTGCCTTGTTTGGTTGGATGTTTGTAATGAGTCTTGCGGCGATAATTCCTGGTCTTGGTATTTATTTGTGGTACAAATACAAGGACGAGGGCAATTACCACAACAAAGGTAAGATAAATGACCAGATGAGTTCCTGGAAGGATTGATATGGATAAAAATGCAATTTTACGGCAACTTCCCAAGATGGATGCCATTCTTGAAGAAGGTTGCCTGGAAATATTAGGCAGAAGCACCCGCACAACAGCGGCTAAAACGGTGCTTGAGGCTATTAGGTCGGACATTTTGTCTGACCTTTTGGTCGTTGCTCCGACTTATGATGAAATTTTGGCGCAAATTCTTGAAACAGGTCAAGCTCAATCCCGAGGGCTTCAGCGGGTTATCAATGCCACGGGAATTGTCCTGCATACCAATCTTGGGCGCGCACCCTTGCCAGAAAATGCCCCTCGGCACATTGCAGAAACATCCCTTGGATATTCAACTTTGGAATTTGATACGGAAACTGGCGGGCGAGGCAGCCGCATGGCAGGGTTGGAGGCTCAACTGGTGAATTTGACAGGGGCAGAAGCCGCTATTGCCGTTAACAACAACGCCGCCGCCGTGCTTTTGGCGCTGTCTGCCTTGTGTGCAGGGGGCGAGGTGGTTGTATCCCGCGGGGAATTGGTGGAAATTGGCGGTTCTTTCCGTGTGCCAGAGGTTATAGCCCAGGGCGGCGCAGTTCTGCGGGAAGTTGGGGCGACTAACAGCACCCGCCTTTCAGACTACGAAAACGCCATAAATACGCATACCACCGCTCTGTTGAAAGTCCATACCTCGAATTACCGTGTTGAGGGCTTCACAAAAGAAGTGGACTTGGCACAGTTGCGGGATTTGGCTCAAAAACATAACTTGCCTTTGATTTATGACCTTGGCGGCGGCGCGCTAATTGACCTTTCCCACCACGAGCCCACCGTGCAAGCCCTAATTTCGGGCGGTGTTGACGTGCTGTGTTTCAGTGGTGATAAGTTGCTGGGCGGTCCTCAAGCGGGCATCATCCTAGGGCGGTCTGATTTGGTTGCCAAAATGCACAAACACCCTCTTTACAGGGCTTTGCGCATGGACAAGCTAACAATTGCGGCACTGTCCGCCACTTTGGAACATTATGAAGATTTGGAGCAGGCTAAAGAAAAAATCCCAGTCCTTGCCATGTTAACCACCCCCCTGGACAAGCTGAAAGAAAAGGCTGAACAGCTGCGCGAAAAGATGTTAAATGTTAGAAATTGCAAGGCAGAAATTGTGGAAACCATGTCACAAGCTGGGGGCGGCTCTCTTCCTGGGGAAAATTTCCCGTCTTATGCCATCTCCCTTTCCCCTGATAAAATTTCAGTGGAAGATTTGGCAGAAAAGTTGCGCGGGCTGTATCTCCCTATAATCGGGCGCATACACAAAGGTCGCCTGTTGTTGGACGTGCGCACTATCGACCCTACGGACTTTAGCAGTATCGCTTGGGATTTGCAGGAAATTCTAGCAGATTAACAATAGACCTGTTCTAAAACCTCATTCCGCCATCTTTTTGGTCTTTTTGCTGAAATGCTACAGCGTCAGAACCCCCACATACCTATGGGTATGTGGGGAACCTGCCACCTTGCATTTCAACAAAAATCCTCAAAAATCTGACGAAAGCAGGTTTCAGAACAGGTCTAATAAAATTCGACACCTCTGGACAAAATAGCCCAGAGGTGATTTTTATGAAGAATTTGTTATTTATATGCATAATGACTGCGCTATCCTTGGCGGCTGTCGATTTTGGTGAGAAGATTTTGGACAACATCTATATTAACGGTGTGGATGTAGGC
>WQSI01000152.1 GCA_009787945.1 Defluviitaleaceae bacterium | reverse complement strand
GTGCTGACCATGGCTGGGCTTGAAATTCACGCCCTGTTTACCCCTGGACACACCCATGGTCACATGAGCTTTTACCTTCCCGCCCACAGCATATTAATTTCTGGCGATTGCCTGTTTTACGGCAGTTATGGCCGCCACGACCTGCCAACAAGCAATTTTGAACAGCTGAAAGCATCCCTTTTCCGTCTGTTTGATTTGCCAGAGAATACCGAGGTTTACCCAGGGCATGGAAGTGCTACAACCATCGCCTTTGAGAAGAAAAACAATCTAATCCACAAAGGATAGGGGGCTATAGGATGTACAAGGTTTTGGTAATTGTTGACATGCAAAAGGATTTTATAGATGGGGCGTTAGGCACGCAGGAAGCCGCGGCTCTTGTTGGCAAAATTGCCGCCCGTGTGGCAGACAGCCGTGGGGAGCTTGTTTTGTTCACCCAAGACACCCATGGGGAGGATTATCTCAACACCCCAGAGGGCAAGAAACTGCCCATCCCACACTGCATTGAAGGCACAGAAGGGTGGGGGATAAACCCAGAAATTTTTGATGCTTGGCGTAACAACCCTGACACAATGGTGGTTGCGGGGGTTGACGCTGTAGATGACAACATCTTTAAAAAGCCAATTTTTGGCAGTGTTGACCTTATTAATTTCCTGCAAGCCCGCCAGAACCAGCTGTCAGAAATCGAGTTTATCGGGGTTTGCACCGACATTTGTGTGGTAAGCAACGCCATAATGGCAAAAAATGCCATGCCAGACCTTAAAATTACTGTAAATTCGGAGCTTTGCGCAGGTACAAGCCCAGAGAGTCACCGCCAAGCCCTAAACATTATGGGTAAATGCCAAATAAATATTCATAAGACAATTTACCTGGGGAGCGGCTGTTTCTGGGGTGTGGAAAAGTATTTTGACATGCAAAAGGGCGTTGTGGCTTGTGAGGTGGGCTATGCCAACGGCATCACCAAAAACCCAACCTATGAGGAAGTTTGCACAGGCAAAACGGAATTTGCAGAGGTGGTGCGGGTAACATATGACAGCGGTGTCATTGACTTGCTAGGGATTTTGGCGCATTTTTATGAGATTGTTGACCCAACAACAGCTAACCGCCAAGGTCCTGATGTGGGAAGCCAATACCGACCAGGGGTATATTTTACCGACCCTGCCGAGCAGGCTGTAATTGCAAGCTCTCTGGCAGATTTGCAAAAGTCTTATGACAAGCCCATTGTTGTGGAAAATCTGCCCCTTAAAAATTACTATAAAGCCGAGGAATATCATCAAAAATACTTGGATAAAAACCCTGGGGGCTTTTGTCATATACCTAAAGAGAAATTTGGATAGGAGGTAAACAATGAGAACATACAAAACCAATGGGCTAGACATTTTATCCTGGTGCATGGAGCCTGAAGAGGGCGCGCTGTCACAAGCCAGAAACATTGCCGCTTTGCCCTTCGCCCACAAACACATTGCCTTAATGGCAGACACCCACCAAGGCTTCGGTATGCCTATCGGCGGCATTTTAGCATCCCTTGGGGTTATTGTGCCAAATGCCGTGGGGGTGGACATTGGCTGTGGCGTTCTTGCTTGCCGCACAAGCCTGACAGACATTAGCCGTGATGACTTAAAGGCGGTTTTAGGGGAGGTGCGCCGCACAATCCCCACAGGGTTTAACCACCGTAAAGAGCCGCTGGACATTGAACCACCTCCAGAAAACGCCCCAATTGTGGCGCAGGAGCATAAGTCTGCCCGCAAACAGGTGGGCACATTAGGGGGCGGCAACCACTTTATAGAGTTTCAGCGGGGGGATGACGGCTTTATCTGGGTTATGATACATTCGGGCAGCCGCAATTTGGGCAAAAAGGTCTGTGACCATTATAACGCCTTGGCAAAAGCTGGGTCTAAGGACATTCCCAAGGAGTGGGATTTGGCGTATTTAAAGGCGGATAGCGACACAGGGCGGCAATATATCACCGAAATGCAGTATTGCTATCGCTTCTCACTGCGCAACCGCCAGGTGATGCTTGACGACATTGCGGTCATCCTTAAAAATTTAACAGGCGGTGACATGGGGGAAGTTTTTAATGTTCATCACAATTACGCCGCTTTGGAGCATCATTTTGGCAAGGAGGTTTGGGTACACCGCAAGGGGGCAACATCTGCCAAAGAGGGGGAAATTGGCATAATTCCAGGGTCGCAGGGTACAAAGTCCTATATTGTTAAGGGGCTGGGCAACCCCTTGTCCTTTAACAGTTGCAGCCATGGTGCAGGGCGGGTTATGGGGCGCAAGCAAGCCCAGCGCACCCTGTCTTTAGAGGACGAGAAGGCGAAGCTTGATGCCCTTGGGGTTTTGCACGGCATCCGCGGAATACGTGACCTTGACGAAGCCTCCAGCGCGTATAAAAACATTGACGTTGTTATGGCAGAGCAGGCAGATTTGGTGAAAATCCACGTGGAGCTGACACCCTTGGGGGTTATCAAGGGGTAGTAATATCATTATAGCATATCTGATAATAACATTCAATATACTGTTTTGGTGTGGTAGTTGTATTAGTTAGTTCTAGCAAACGCTACCGATAAAGAAAAAGATAAGGGTATTGAAAAAGGTATTGATAAAGAGAGTGAGAAGGGTAAAGAAAAAGGGGGCGCGCCAGAAGGCAGAGGGCTGCCCTTTTTTAAAACACCACATCCACACACCCCAAAAAACAAAAGACCAAACTTCACACAACCCCGTAGGTGCGCATATTATGCGCCCGCCGTCCGACAAAGGTGATGTTAATGCAGAATACGTTTGCCCAGCAACAGGCGCATAATATGCGCCCCTGCGGTGGAATATACCGTTATCACGCATTATAGGCGGTTTACCAAAACCTAAAAAACCCAAAAAACCCGATAAAGAAAAAGATAAGGGTAAAGGTATTGAAAAGGGTATTGATAAAGAGAATGAGAAGGGTAAAGAAAAGAAAAAGGGCGCGCCAAAAGGCTTGCCCTTTTTTAAAACACCGCGCACACACCCCCAAAAAACAAAAGCAAATACAACCCCCCAAACCCGTGTCATCCCGCGCTTGACACGGGACCCCACATGTCATTCCAAGCCCACAAAATAGGGGCTAGTGACGACTGACGAGATTGCGGGTCAAGCCCGCAATGACGTTGTAAGACGGTGGATAAAAGAGTGTATTGAATGTTATAATTATATGTGATAAAATGGTATTAGTTAAATTTATGAATTGCCTGTTTTCTTCAAAGCGTCCTTGTTGAGGAAAAAGCCGAAGCCTGCCCCGCAGATGCCCCCCACAATATGGGTTACACGGGAAACATTGTCATCAAAGCGCACCCCGTCTACAAACTCCCTGCCTAGAAACAGCACAACCACAAGTATTAGGGTGAGGGGTATGCGCCCGCTGCGAAGGTTGGTAAACCCTGCCAGCACCATAAACATAAACACGATGCCGCTTGCCCCTAAAAGCACTGTGTTTGGCGAAAAAATAATATGCACAAGCCCTGTTATTAGGGCGGTGAAGGCGATAACATATATCATGTTTTTAGTGCCGTGACGCTCTTCAAGCATAGGACCTATTAGCAACAAAATCAAAAAGTTGTTGAAAAAATGACCCCAGTCTGTATGACCGAAAACGTGACCGAAAACGCGTATGTATGTTAGGGGGTCGGCGGGGCTGCTTCTGTAAACGGAAAACAAAAGCAGGGTAGAGCCGCCGTCAGTGATGCTGCCCAAAACCAAAACCATAAGGGATA
>WQSI01000151.1 GCA_009787945.1 Defluviitaleaceae bacterium | reverse complement strand
ACAAACACGCATGGGGGCAAGTGTCCGAAGAACACTATCACTACTTCAAAAAGCACTACTGGAAGGAACATACCAATTAAACAAGTATATTCAATCTGAAATTGGCGATTTGACAGGCAAAAAGGTTGTTCATCTGCAATGCAATACAGGTGCAGACACTATCATGCTTGCAAAAACGGCTGAATTTGCAGTTGGTGTAGACCTTGTTTCCCGACGATGTTTTGTACGCAAAAAAACTAGCCGTAGATGTGGGTGCAACCAATGTGGACTTTATCGAGGCTGATATTATGCAACTTATGGAAATGCACAATGAAAAATACGATGTTGTTTTCGTTTCAGAAGGTGCAATCGGCTGGCTTCCCAATTTAATGAAGTGGGGGCAGACCATAAGGCATCTTCTGAAAAATGATGGGTATTTTTATATTTTTGAAAGTCATCCTATTGCCCTAATGTTTGATGAGGGTAAACTGAATAGCGGCATTACAGAAATCAAGTATCCATACTTTAAGACAACGCCTGACATTGACAACTCAATAGGCGGCTATGCTTCTGAAGCAAAGCAAGGAGTAGAAACATTTTTTTGGATGCATAAAACTTCTGATGTTCTTAACTCGCTAATATCAGCAGGCTTGCGCATTGAGTTTTTCCATGAGTTCCAAGAAAATTATTATGACATGGGCGGCGGTAAACGTGTAGATGGCAACTTATATAAGTTTGAATACAACAACGGATTATTTCCAATGTCGTTTAGTTTGAAAGCATCTGTATATAGTAAATAACGAGGAACATAGGCATAATCTACACACCAACAACCAAGGCAGGCGGCGAGTCAAATCCCCCTCAAAAATCTTAAAAACCAAAAAACGCACCCGAAAACAAAACAGGACACATATCACGTTTGTGTCCTGTTTTTGTATAGTTTTCTTACATCAGTTCCGCTAATATGGTATGGGGATATTTTTATTTTTTAGAATTTAAAATTTCCCTCAAAAAACCCTTGACAATATCGACAAATTTTGATATAATCCTTGAAGAATTTTTTTAAGGAGGGGTTAGAGATGGCTGTAAGTCAAACGCGAAATCCGATGATTGACCATTATGTGGGCGTTATTCGTGATAAATCCACAGGCAAGGGCGATTTCGCAAACGCAATTGAGAACATTGTTTATTTGATGTCGCAGGACATCACAGGCAACATCGGCACAGAGCGCAAGAAGGTGATGACACCTGTAGCTGAAGCTGATGTGGCCTATTTTTTTGATAAGGTGTTGGTTGTGCCCATTTTGCGGGCGGGCATGGCTATGTTTGAGCCGTTAAGGCGGCTTTTGCCTATGGCGACCTTTGGGTACATGGGGATTCGCCGTACCCATTGTGAAGGGGAATTTCAGGCTGATATGTATTACCGCAGTTTGCCTGATGACCTGGCGGAGCATAAAGTCATTTTAACAGAGGTTATAGTTGCCACAGGAAGCACTATAGATTACACCATCGACCACCTTCTGAAAGATGGCGTTGCCCAGGAAAACATCACTTTGGCGTGCATAATCGCCTCTAAAATGGGGGTTGATATGCTAATTGAAAAATATCCAAAAATTAATATTTTAGCTTGTGCTATTGATGAAAAGTTAAATGAAAAGGGCTACATAGTTCCTGGTCTTGGGGATGCTGGCGACCGTTATAACGGTTGTTAAAAAACGATTGCAGAGAAAAGGAGAGAGCAGAATGTCTGAAAAAATACAAAAATTAAGCCCTCTAAAAATGGGTGTTATGGGCTTGCAACATATGTTTGCCATGTTTGGCGCAACAATCCTTGTGCCGCTGTTGACGGGGTTAAGCGTGCAAGTTACCCTAATTGCGGTAGGTGTGGGCACGCTTATATTCCACTTTTTTGCTAAAAGCCGCGTGCCAGCCTTCCTTGGCTCGTCATTCGCGTTTATGGTAGGTATAAACTTGATAACCGACCCTGCAGACGGGCTATTTGCTGTAGCTGGTTGGAGTGACTTTATTTCTAACATGACATCGGCAGAAATTGCTCCATACAGAAATGCCCACATAGCTGAAATTTTGCCCTATGCCACTGGCGGAATTTTAGTGTCGGGCGCTGTATACCTACTGTTCGCGCTTATTGTTAAATTGGTTGGCGTCAAAAAGTTTATGAAATTTTTGCCCCCAGTTGTAACAGCACCAACTGTTATCCTTATCGGCATTATGCTTGCACCCTTTGCCATCAACCAATCCCGAAGCCACATGTTGCTTGCCATAATCACTTTGGGGATTGTGGTTGTAGCATCCTCTTGGGGCAAGGGCATGGTGAAGATTATACCCATCTTGTTAGGTCTTGGGGGAGCGTATGTTATCGCGCTGATAATGACCCAATTTGGTGCGACAGCTGCTGACGGCACACCTCTAGTCCACTTCGCAGGCGCGTCAGAAGCCAGCATTTTCGGCCTGCCCCAAAATGCATTTTTACCAAGATTTAATATTTTTGCTATACTGGTAATGGTGCCCTTCGCTTTGGCAACCATTGCCGAACATGTGGGCGACATGGTTGCCCTTGGCTCTATTGCCGACGAAAACTTTGTGGAGGACCCAGGCCTATCCCGCACTTTAATGGGCGACGGTGTTGCATCTATGTTTTCTGGGCTTATCGGCGGACCTGCCAGCACAACCTATGGCGAAAATGTGGGCGTAGTGGCACTTACCCGCATTTTTAACCCTCGCGTGGTGCAAATCGCTGCAATTTTCGCGGTAATCCTGGGCTTTTCGCCGCTTTTTGAGGTTGCAATCCGCTCCATACCAGAAGCCATAATTGGCGGCGCGTCCTTCATGCTTTACGGTATGATAGCCGCGGTGGGCATCCGCAACTTAGTAGAAAGCCGAACGGATATGAGCAAAACAAAAAACCTAACAATAGTTGCCGTAATGATGGTTACGGGGCTTGGCTTGCGCTTTGGGCAACCTATAACCTTCCCCATCGGTGACATGTATGTGCCAATCGACCGCCTTGGGGTGGCAATTGCCGTCATCCTCGGCGTTATCTTGAACATCATTTTACCAGATGAGAAAAAGGATAAGGCCGCCAAAGAGGCCAAATAAAAACAACCCCCTGTAATTCGATTGATTACAGGGGGTTGTTTTTTAATTCCAGAGAATATGTATATCATAGCCGCCAATTCCCGCGGCAGATAAAACAGTGTTTATCAAATCCGTAACAGCCCTTTCCGTGTATTCATATGCCTGATTTGTAAGGTTTTGCAGTGCCAAAAGCTCCATTTCAACCTCTGCTTGACGTATCAGCTCGTTGCTTTCAGCAGGATTAAGCTCAATCTCTCCCCAAGAGAAAAAATTATGAGTTACGTCGTTTACGATGGTGTTATCCCAATCCAAAATAACGCCGTAAAACACTGGTCTTTGGATTGTCACCCACACCCTTTCCCTAAAACTGTCGATAATGATGTTATCCTCTGTAAAAACGCTTAAATCTGTGGTAAACAGCCCATTACCCACAAATGTTATGGTTTGCTCCCTTGTGCCCAGCCACAAAAATCCCCCTCTTTCAGCCAATTGAACCGAATGTTCAAGGTCTACGTTCATGGTTATCAGATTAGCGGCTTCTCTAAATCCTGTTATTATGGTTTCGGTAAAAAGAGCTTGTCTTGTGACTAAATTCCTGGTGGTGCTGTTGCCCAGAAATATTATTGCCGTTATGGCAACAGCGACAGCCGCCACAATCACAATCACCCAAATAGCAAACTTTGATGCTATAATCTTCTTC
>WQSI01000150.1 GCA_009787945.1 Defluviitaleaceae bacterium | reverse complement strand
CGCCCCATTTGCTCCAACAAGTGCCGTCACGCAATTGTCTTTGATGGTCAGGCTAACATCTTTCAAAACCTGGGTATCCCCGTAGGATTGGCTGATATTCTTAACCTCAATCATAAGCGGTTCTCCTTTAAAATCAGGATAAATACATAGGTGCAACCAACCAAATCAATAATCACAGTGACGGGGATTGCCCCCAACAACATCTCCATAACCCCTTGCCCCGCCACAAGCACCAAAGCTGCCATCAAAGCAGAACCAATGAAGAGGGGCAGATGCTTATATGTCTTAAACACCTCTCTTGCGGCGTTTACAGCCAGCAGTCCAAGGAAGGTCAGCGAACCTATGAGGGCAGTTGCCGCAGACATGCCAATGGCGATAAGAATAAGGTTAATGCGCATTTCCTTTTCGTAGGCTATGCCCAGGCTTTTCGCCTGTTCTGGACCTAGGCTCATCACATTAAGCCTTCTGTGGCGCACTATGCTAATCACAACAACTGCAAGCATTATGGGTAGGGCAATCCAAATGATTCCTTCATTCATATTGTTAACATTAACCGATGTTGCCGCCGCAACTTGGAAAAAATCCGCCTCTGTCATCAGCAGTTGAAGGTATCGCGCGCCATTCATTAATACGCTTGACAACACCAAGCCAAACATAAGCAAAAATATAATATTGTTTCGTTGGCTTCGCAAAATAGCACCAAACATAACTATAGATACCACAACCATAAGCCCTGCCGTCACAAAATAGTTAACAAAAGGACTGGCAAAAAGAATATGGTGCGCACCAAAGAAGAAAACCAACATGGTTTGAGTGCCGACGAAAACCGAGTCAAAACCAATCATAGAAGGGGTTAGCACCCTGCTTTGGGTGATGGTTTGAAAAGATAGAGAAACCACCGCCAAAACCACCGCCGCCCCAATCATCCCATAAAGATGTGGCAAGGCGCGAGCCAAAACCGACGCAAGTGCGCCATCTGCAATTTCCACCCCTGCGCTGATAACATAATTCATTTTGGCTATTGTGCGGGAATATAGATACAACCCAGTAGCAACAAGCAACAAAACAGAAAGCACTATAAATACGAAAATAGTGCGCCTTCTATGCTTTTCTGACCTTATTAATCCGCTAGAACCACCGCTGGCAGAAAATGCCAGCAGCTTATGCTTTAACTTTTCGATTTTTTCCACTTTGCATTCCCCTTATCAGATAAATCATAAATATAATTCCGCCTACAACGGCAATGGTAACGCTGACCATCATTTCAAAGGGGAAGATTATTAGCCTGCTTATTATGTCGCATATCATTACAAAAACTGCACCAAAAAGCATTAAATCTACAATTGATTTTTTGAGGTTATCCCCATAAATTGACGTTGCCATGTTGGGGATTATAAGCCCGATGAAGGGCAGGGGACCAACAGCCACAAAGGTGGATGCGGCAATAAGAGCAACTATAACAAGCCCCAAAAGAACCACTCGGCGATAGCTGACACCAAGGTTTTTTGCAAAATCCTCCCCAAGCCCGATAATGCTGAATTTTGTTGCGAATATTACTGACACAATCAGCGGAACAATTACAATGTAAACCAGGGTAAAGTTGCCAAGACGGGCAAAACTACCCATGTTAAACGCCGCCAAAACCTGGGTCAGCTCGGTACGGAAGGCGATAGCTGTAGATAGCGCACCGATAAGCCCGCCATACAATAGCCCAATAAGGGGAATGTACACCACTTCCCGCAATTTAAGGCGGCTTATAACTGCCGTAAAAATCACAGTGGCAAGGAGGGCAAAACCAAAGGCAAATAGCCCTTGCACAATTGCTGGCATTGTTCCGAAAAACACCACGCCCATTAAAAGCCCCAAGGCGGCAGCATCGGTTGTGCCTGCCGTGGTTGGCGACATGAATTTGTTTCGGCTGATGGCTTGCATTAGAAGCCCCGCTACAGACAATCCCGCGGCAGACAGGATAACCGCTAAAAGGCGGGGTATTCTGCCATGGATAAACACCTCACGGTGGTTTCCTAGTTGGGTAAGGCGGTTTTCAGCGGCTTGATGCGCCTGAAAATAATACAACCATTCCTCATTATCCAAATCGCCTGCAAGAATTTCGTACAGCCGTTCTGTTTCGCTTTCTAACTCACGCATTTCAGCCCCTGTAAACATGGAGCGGATGCCCACGTCACTCATAACCCCAATTTCGAGGGATGCTACCACCAAAGCTACAAAAAGCACAATTGTAATGGGGCGTGCAAATTTTCTGATAAATTTCCAGAAAGGGTTGCGGATGTTCTCGAATGAGAAAGCCAAACCCACAGCAATGGCGGCAACCACGATAAAAATGCGGGTTATAAGCGCGCTCCTTGTGTATTCCAGGGCTTCTAGCCCAAGGCGGGCTTCGCCAAGCTCCACAGCAAGACCAATCCCGCCCTCTATTTCCAAACGAGCATCAAGATATGTAATTTTTTCGGTTAAGGCTTCTATTTCTGCTCCTGTGGTCAAAGCACCAAAGTCTATCACGCTGGTGTCGTTGGTATGAGGTATCACCAAAGTCAATGCTACAAACAGCAGAGCCGCAATCCAACGAATTTGTTTTTTAAAAAAATCCAAAAAGGTCACTCCAAACTTTTTAAATATCTTTTGCAATTAGGCACTGGCATAATTTTCTAGAGCTTGATTCAAAGCAGAAACAGAGCTTGAATGTACGCGAACGATAGGGATTTCCTTCGCCTTAGCTTCTTCCACAGCAGAAATTGCCATTTTATGGGAAACAGTGCCAACAAACAAAACCATAAAATCAGGGCAACCAATTTTCTTTCTTAACATACCCTTTTCCTTGGTAAACACCTTGGCAACACAGCCATGGTTTTTGCAAATATCTTTATAACGGCAGGTCATTCTCTCATTTCCGCCTACAATCACAACATTCATAAAGCACCCTCCTTGCTAAAATTAGATTGATATAATTCCTAGTTGATTAGTATATTATCACAAACAAAAAAACCTGTCAAGAGGTTTTTTGAAAAAAATACTTTTCAACTCGGAATTATTATGATGAGGGTAATTATCTCGGGAATGATTTCGACAAATTTCCATTAAAAGGTGTTGACAGATGCTATCCAATTATGATAATATTAAAATAATAGTAAGTTGCTAGGAATAATAGAGGAGTGTACTTATGATAAATTTATATGAAGCGAAAAAAAGCAAGGCTTTTCAAGTGGTTTCTGTGCCTGCTGTTGGGCTTTTAGAAAATTTAGGCTTGCGGACCGGCACTCGGGTTTTTATTGAAAGCCGATATGCTCTCGGCGGCCCTGTGCTTTTGCGGGTAGAGAATACCTTTGCTGTGGCATTGGGCAAAGACATCGCCACGCAAATTTCCGTTAAGGAGGTTGCAGGGAGATGAGTTGCCATGATGTGCAGAATGACGACAAGGCGTTAAACAAAGCAAATAAAATTTTGTTGATGGGCAATCCCAATGTGGGCAAGAGTGTTTTTTTCTCGGAGCTTACAGGGATAAATGTTATAAGCTCTAATTATGCAGGAACAACGGTTAATTTTACCGAAGGCAGTTTTAATGTTGGCGGCAAAGAGTATACATTGATTGATGTACCTGGAGTGTATTCGTTAACGCCTACAAGTGATGCAGAGGCAGTTGCAGCCCGCTTTGTGGAAAGTGGCGCGCTGGCTGTTATTTGCGTGTTGGATGCCAGTAATTTGGAGCGCAATCTGCGCCTTGCCATGGAGCTTACTCTCCACGACATACCTACGGTTTACGCCCTTAATATG
>WQSI01000149.1 GCA_009787945.1 Defluviitaleaceae bacterium | reverse complement strand
GGGAAAATATCCCACATATGAAATGGACCAGCTAAAATTAGGGTCATCTTGCAAACCTTGCTCTGCAGTACCAGTTTTACCGCCCTGGGTAAAGCCTTCAATTACAGCATTTCTTGCCGTTCCATTTGTTACGGTATACGCCATGGAGTGGCGCATCCAATCAGAAACCTCTGGGGAAACAACCCGTCGTTGAAACCCGTCATCTTGTGTGAAAACAGTATTTCTGTCGCCATCCTCTACGCGGGATACCACATGAGGGCGAACCGCGTTTCCGCCGTTAATAAGAGGGGCGAAAGCGGCAATTGATTGAATTGGAGTAGCAGTAAAACGCTGCCCAAAGGCGGATGTTGCAAGTTCTGTTGCGTTAAGGTCGGCAGGGGTAAAAATCATGCCAGATGTTTCGCCAGGCAGGTCAATTCCCGTGACAGTGCCAAATCCAAAGTCACGCTGATACTGCCAAAACAACTGCCGCCCTAGCAATTCCGCCATTTCTATATGTGCCATGTTGCAGGAGTCCGCTAGGGCTTGGGTCAAACTCACATGCCCTTGCCCTCGTGGATATGTCCAGCAACGAATACGAAATCCCGCGCGATAGACGAAGCCAGCGCAATAAAACATCTGATTGGAAGCAATTAACCCCTCTTCAAGGGCTTTTGCCGCGGTCATAGGCTTATAAATGCTGCCAGGCTCAAAAGTATTACTGATGTTAAAATTTGCCCATATCCTAAACAAATAATTAACAAATTCGTCAGAATTAGGGTCAAGACTTGATAAAAGTTGTGATTGATGGTTTGCTGTTAACGATTCTAGGCAAGCAGGGTCGTTTGCATCAAAACTTGGATATTGCGCCATGGTCAACACCTCGCCAGTGTGGGGGTTCATCACAATTACCGACGCATGGTTAGCCTGTGATGTTCCCGCCCAACGCACCACCAAATCTTCTGCAAAACGCTGAAAATTAAGGTCCAGGGTGGTGATGATATTAGAGCCATGGGTTGGCGGGATGCGGTCGGTGACGATATGCCCCTCAGTGCCAAACATTGCCATATTTCGCCCAGCATAACCCGCTAAAAACCTATTATATTGATGCTCTAAACCCCACCACAAATCCCGCTGAAAGCCAATAATTGGGGCGGCAAGATGACCATGGATGTAATTGCGCTGCGTCATAGGCTCAAAATGTATATCCCTAGCAAACAAGTCATTTTCTGCAATCCAGTTTTCAAATTCAATACGTCGGGAAAATGGCACATTGCGCTCGATAACAAAATAATGTGTATTATTTACAAGATTGCCAGCCCTGTGGTCAAAGGCTATCATGGCATCAAATTCCGCCCTTGTCCAATTGAAAAAACCTTCAAAAACCCTTAGGTTGTTATCGCGGGTAATAAAGCGGCGATATTGATAGGCTTGAGAAAAAGTTCTATCATATTCTCTGTTAATTCTGTAATCTAACATTCTTACATCCACAAAAATATTGTAAACAGTAGAAGAAACAGCCAGGTTTTGAAAATTTCTATCAGTTATCCGCCCTCGGTTGGGCTGAGTTATGGTATCGCCAACACCATGGCGGGTTAACACCTGGTTCATAGCACGAACCGCATAGGCATCACCTGCAAAATTTTGCCAAAACAAAATCTGCCCAACCAAAAGACCAGCGATACCAAGGAAGCTCGCCGCCAAAAGGGGTAATTTTAATTTTCGCCAACGGTCTGCCCGTTGTTGCTTAACGCTTGCCACAGTTTGTTTCGCCTTATATTCCTTTGTGCGATGCTGTCTTATAGCGTTTTTTCGCGCGTTATCAAGCTTGTCCATGTTTAACCTCTAGTTATTTCCGGTAATTGTACGCCAAAATTCGGCAAAAGAAAAACTACTTGTTGTTTCCTCTGTAATTTCTGTAGCCATCATACTTACTTGGGGTGCAACAGCCACAGCCCGCCTTTGGAAATCCTCTGGAGGCATCATGCCCAGCTGGTTTATGGCGATATATTCAATGGCAGACCAGTCCAAATTGGCATGAATTTCGCTTTCACGGGCGATGTTGCTTGCGGTTAATTCGGTCAAGCGGCTAATGGCAACTTCTTGCTGGACTTGACTGCTTTGTAACCGAATATTTACAGCAAAAACCCCCGCCACGCACCCTATGAAAGCTAATAAAATTACATAATAGCCAAAAGAGTGCAAATGACGCACTTGAATATCTTCTGAAAACTGCGCTTTCACCTTCTTCCTTGTCACTTTAACATGTTTTGGGGTTGGGCGAAAATCCTCCTCGCGGGAGATTTGTCTTGCGCTAGAATCTAATGTATAATATGGGCTTTGGTTCTTCAAATAATTATTTCTACTCATGGTAAGCCTCCAAAATTTTATCTATATTTTTTCTGCCACCCTCAACTTCGCGCTTCTAGCACGGGGGTTTTCTAAAATTTCCTTTTCGCTAGGGATAACAGGTTTTTTTGTAATTATTTTTACTGTCTGGGTTTTGCCGCACACGCAAATGGGGAATTCTCTAGGGCATGTACAGGGGTTTTGTAATTCGGCAAATACGTTTTTGACAATACGGTCCTCAAGGGAGTGAAAGGTGATTATGCAAATTCTTCCGCTTGGTGCTAAAATATCCACAAAATTTTTGATTGATTGTTCTAAAATCGCCAGTTCACCATTAACTTCGATGCGGATTGCCTGAAATACACGCTTTGCAGGGTGAGGGCCTTCTCTGCGAGCTGACTTGGGTATGGCAGCCTTAATTATGCTGACCAGTTGAAAAGTCGTGTTTATAGGGGTTTTAGTGCGTTCCTCAGCAATAAACTTAGCAACCCGTGCCGACCACTTTTCTTCTCCATATTTAAGGAAGATACTGCGTAAATCATCCTCATCATAACCGTTAACCACGTCATACGCTGATATTTCATGGGTTTTGTTCATGCGCATGTCCAGCGGGGCGTCATGCATGTATGAAAATCCGCGGGATGCATCATCTAATTGGAAGGACGACACGCCTAAGTCCATTAAGACACCATCAGCAAAAGAAATCTGCGCCTCTTCAACAATTTTGGCTATTTCTGAAAAGTTAGCATGGATTATTTTAACATTTTTGTTAAATTCTGATAAAGTGGTGGATGCTTTTTGGATGGCAAATTCATCTTGGTCCACGCCCACCAAAATACCTTCTTGTAATTTTTGAACAATTTCAGACGAGTGACCAGCACCCCCCAAAGTTGCATCAACATATATGCCATTGGCTCTAACATTTAGATGTTCCAATGTTTCTGTTAACAAAACTGACTTGTGAACCATACTCATAATTAGCTACTCTCCTCACCTCCAATCATAGCACAACTGAAGATTTTTTTCAAGAATATTTCTCGAATTTTTGCATTTAAAAATTTTTTTCATTTTTTTTAAAAAAACCCTTGACTTTTATTTCGACAGATGATATACTAAGTTTCGTTGCTCACAAGGGTAGCAAAAAACAAGCAAGACAATCAATAGTTATCCATTAACAATATTGATTTACTCGCTCCTTGAAAACCGAATAATTATGATAAAGACCAAAGTTATAAATTAAGTTTTATAACTTCAGAATTAACCAACCCTTAAGTTGATTTCCGCAACTATAAAGAGTGCGGGCGGATAATATCCGCCCCTACATCGGAAACCTTCGTATATAATACGAAAAAGATTTACCAGCGAGTTCAGTCATTTAATTATGGCTTGAATATAAACTTTCAATCTGAGAGTTTGATCCTGGCTCAGGATGAACGCTGGCGGCGTGCCTAAGACATGCAAGTCGAACGGGGTTACACGCTGAACTGATG
>WQSI01000148.1 GCA_009787945.1 Defluviitaleaceae bacterium | reverse complement strand
ACCTAAGAAAGGGCATGTCCTCCATTGTTATCCGAACCACTTCCCCAGCAGGCGCATAAACAAAAGGTATGTTTTGGTTGTCATGCTCCACTTGCCAGCCAAATGTAGCAAATTCAAGGGCTGGGCGGGCGTATTTTACAAATTGACCATCTGCATAAACTGCCGTGTAAATGCGGTGCATGTCTTGTACCGCAAATGCCACAGCACAAACGGCAACCATTGTTACTAAAAATTTATTCATCATAAATCCCCCTTTGTCGAATATTGTATACTTTTGCCGCTCGATTGTCAAGAGTTTTTTATGTATTTAAACCCCGCAAACCCAACCATTTACACAAAATAAAATTTTTTTGAAAATTTTGCAAAAAAGTCTTGACATTATAGAAATAAAGTGTATAATAGTAAAAGTGGGGTTAAGCAAGGGCAATAAAAACATCTGCACGAGTGGCTCAGTGGTAGAGCATCGCCTTGCCAAGGCGAGGGTCGCCGGTTCAAATCCGGTCTCGTGCTTATATGAAATCCATCCGTTAAGGGTGGATTTTTCTTTACTAATTTCAATACGGGAGCAACAAATGATAAATCCAAGATTTTGTTTTATGATTGTTAATATAGCGGGCTTTCTGTTGCTGTTTGCCCATTGGGCATTTACAGGCGGCGGTGTGCTAGGCGTTTTTTTGCTCATGTTCTTATCTGTGATGACCCTGGCGAGGTGGCGTTTTCCAAAATTTAGCCACGCGGTTTGGGTGGATGCGGTGGCGTGTATTGCCGCGGCGATTTTAGGCGAACACAGCTTGTACCCGCTGGCGTTGCCCCTATTCGCGGCGGCGTATTATCGTCATTATTTGGTTTTGATGACATTTGCTTTTGTAGCGGCAGATTTTTACCCAACAGCGGCTATTTTGCTTGGTTTATCTGCTTTGAGCGGTGTTTTTCTGGGGCTTTGGGAATGGGGAGTTTCTAAAGAGCGCGAAAAAAGGGATGACACCACAGGGCGGTTTTACGAATTGCAATCCCTGCAAGACGAGCTAACCTCTGCCATGTCAAAGGTGGAGCAAATGACCGCCGTAGCAGAGCGAACGCGAATTTCCCGTGATATACATGACAATGCTGGGCATGATTTTGTGTCAGCATATATAACATTTCAAACGGCAAGGGGCTTGCTTGATGAAGCCGACCCCGATGTGTTGGAGTTGTACGATGCCGCAATGGAGCGGCTAGATGCAGGGGCGAAAAAAATCCGTGATGCGGTTCACAATTTATCTGGGGTAACTGCCCTTGGGGTTGAAACTTTGCAGGAGATGTGCGGCAACTTCCCAACGGTTTACAACATTGAATTTAAAGCATTTGGCGACACAAGCAAAGTTCCCATGTACGCTTGGAATGTGCTGGAAGCCTGTTTAAGTGAAAGCTTGACAAATGTAACCCGCCACTCTACAGCCCGCAAAGTGGTTGTGGATTTGGATGTAACGTCAACTTTGGTTCGTCTTGCCATTAAAAATGACGGCGCGTCTAGTAAAACAACACCTGTTGGTAGTGGTCTGCGAAACTTAAAGCGACGGGTTGCGTCTATTGGGGGCAATGTGTCCGCGTCTGCTATTGGAACGGAATTTCGAGTGGTTTGTGTAATACCTATGAAGGAGGTTGGAGATGAAACTATTATTGGTGGATGATGATGCGTTGATACGCAAAAGCCTGGCGATAAGCCTGGGAAAGGAAACGGATATACGTGTGGTAGGGCAAGCCTCAGACGGGGCAGAGGCGGTTAAGTTGTGTGATAGCTTAATACCCGACATTTGTTTAATGGACATTAGGATGCCTGGAATGGATGGCATTGCCGCCACCCGCCTAATAAAACAACGGCACCCTGAAATTCGCATTATGATGCTGACCACATTTGATGACAAGCCGAATATTCAGCAAGCTTTGGCGGCAGGTGCAGATGGCTATTTAATAAAAACCGATAAAATAGCCCAAATCGCGCCTAAGTTGCGGCTGATGATGGCAGGGGCTGGCGTTATGGACGCTAATGCCCTAAAAAAGCTGACCCAAACAGAAAACCCTGCCCTGGCAAGCCTTACCCCAAGAGAGCGCGACATTGCCCGCCTTGTTGCCCAGGGCATGTCCAACAAAGAGATTGCAGAGCAGTTGTTTTTAGGGGAAGCCACCATACGCAACAACATCAGCAATATAATGAGCAAGTTGGAGGTGGAAAACCGCACCCAACTGAGCATGGCATATTTCCAAAATTAACCTAAGATGACAATATAATACAAAACTGCAAAAACAAAACCAGGCAACAAATTTGCCACCCTAATACCAGCGTTAAGTGCCACATTAACACCGATTCCCAGTATCATAACACCGCCTACGGCGGATATTTGTGCTATTAACCCATCTGTTAAAAAAGGCTGGAGATGACCTGCAAAAAATTCAATAAACCCTTGATACAAAAAGACCGCAACGGCAGAGAATAGCACGCCAAAGCCCAAGGTTGAAGCCAGTGCCATTGCCGCCACCGCGTCAATAATAGACTTTGTGATGATGACAGAATGGTCGCCTAAAAGCCCGCTGTTGAGAGAGCCTACGACCGCCATTGCCCCAACACAGAACAGCAGTGTTGCCGCCACAAAACCCTGGGCAAAGGTGGATTTTTCATCTTTTTTGCCTAGCTTATCTTGTAGCCTAACCCCCAAACGATTAAGCAAGGCATCTATATTCACAAGCTCGCCCCCTATAGAGCCAAGAGCAAGGGCAACCACCATCAAAAGAATGTCGCCGCCAATAGCAGACGAAATGCCCACAATGCACACGCACAGCCCAAGCGCCTTCATTGCGGTTTGAGATATGCGCTCGTTTATGCGGCCTTTAAGTACCAACCCCAAGCTCCCGCCCCCTAAAATGGCGGCAGCGTTAATTGACGCGCCAATTACGCTCACTTTCATTCCCCCTATCATTGTTAACCATCTCATTATACAGCCTCCCCCTAAACTACGTCAAGTCAAATAATACAAAAAATGAACCAGGACGGACAATGTCCGCCCCAGCCCATGGTTGGAGTTAGTCTGAAACTATATATAACTAACTTAGTTAATTCTAATGCTTTGCAAGTTGCGCGGATTAAAGTTGGAGCCGCGGTGTTGCACAACGCCGAAAAATGGGCCGTTGTGAGGGCTTAGAACCTCGCCATCCTCGGCGACTGTGATAAAGATGTAGTCAAGGTCGGTTGCGATGTTCCAGCCTGCGGAAAAGGTGCTTTCCCAAGAGGTGGTGATGAAGTTGGTTGCGCCATCAAGGCTGATGCCCTGGGCTTCCAAAATTGCAGTTAGGCGAACTCCAGTGAAATAGCGGGTAGAGCCGCCGCCTGTTGGGATGTTGGTAACAAAATCTTCAAAACCAAGCTCCACAAGGTCATCCATGGTAATTGTCCATGTGTTGTCGCCACGAAGGATTACAAATTCGCCATCTTCAAGCCCTTCGACAGTTGCGGTCATATCTACGTCGCTAACCTCTGTCATTAGGCGGATTGTCACAACACCACGCACGCCGCGGGTTGCACGCTCGTCATGGGCGAAAAGGCTCATAATATTGCTGTTTGTACCTTCTTGCACCTCTAACGCCTCGCCATCCTCCTCAAAAGCCAGGAAAAAGTTGGTTTCGTCAAGCAACTCGTCAATGGTGAAAGGCTGGGTGAAGCCTGTTCCTCCAGAAATTACCACGCCTTCGGTGATGCCATCAAGATTAATGCCAAAATGCTCAATTACAGCGGTCATTGGCGTTGCCGTCCAGTTGCGGTCACGAGCCGTTACGGCTTCTGCGCCAAGCTCTTCTAAAA
>WQSI01000147.1 GCA_009787945.1 Defluviitaleaceae bacterium | reverse complement strand
TTGGAGGGGCTTCATCACCTTCATTTTCCGCCTTAACTTCCTCATCTGGCGTCACCTCTGCTTCTGACTTCTTAGGTTCGTCCTCTGGTTGCTTTGGAGGGTCTGCTTCTTGGTTGGCATCTGACCCTTGTGCCAAAGGACTAAACCTATTGGCGAACCATCGTAACTCGTGGTCGGAAGGGGTAATTTTATCACCTACATTAAAGGTCTTACGACCGCCCCTGCCATCTACACGAATATGTTCAATTAAAACAGTATGCGTCACACCAAGCCCCCCCTATTGCATAAATGTGGCATGAACCACACCCAAGGTTTTATTTTGGCGGAACTTTAGACGAGGTACCATGGCAGTCATAATTCTGTAGTGTAATGCCATGCCACCTTTCTCATCCCATTCTACAGGTATAAGGGGTTGCCCGATAGCAAGGTCAACGTTACCGCTGTCAAGTTGCACCAATGCCATGTTGCCTTTTGGCATACGGCTTGAAACCTTAATGCTGTCAATAAGGTCAATTTCTTCAAGATGTTGTTTTAGCATTTTGCCGTTTGTGCCTGGAATAATCTTATACAAAATGGTACTAAGCCCCGTTGGCACATATAAGACAAATGGACCATGATAACTTTTGTCATCCGCCTCTTGAACCATTGCCAAAATCCAATCAGCAGCGGTTTCAACAGTAAATGGAAGCGGGTCACCTGTTACAATGTCAGTCAAAGCCACTGTAGAGCGGTATGGGTGGGTTATGTAGCCATAAATATGCTGCCCATCAAGGGTCTTATCATAACCACGGATAACCAAATCTTCCATACCAATGGCAACGGTGCGTGATGCCTCGTCTGCATTTGTAAGGTCGATATTGCTGCCGCTCTCTCGCCCTGCCGCAACCTGTCTAAGACCAAGCCTAAAATCCTTATGGATAATCGGCACAGGCACTTGGGTGGTTTCAAAGTTTACAAGGTCGCGCTCGCCTTCGCTGTCAGGTTCCATAGATACGTTAGCGGGCGACATGTCACCTGATGTTTGCCACATGCTAACTGTCTTGCCAATGCCGCCAAGGTCATAGGTCAGCCCTCTTTCAACTAGGTCAGAAACCACAACAAGACGCTCCTGAGCAACTGCGATAACTCGGTTATCTAAATCCTCCCAGTCATCTTTTTGCAAAACTGTATTGGTGCGCAGTGTGTCTAAATTCATTCCATTAGCAATAAGCATTTTTGCTGAATTTCCTGCCAATCCATTAATTGCCAGCAATTGTTCTAAATTCATTATGCAAGCACCTCCATTTTAATAAAAGTTGGCACATCTGGGTCATTTACCACAAGGGCTTCGCGGGCAATGCCTAGCGCGTTCCCTGTAACGGTTGATGTAAACCCTGTGCCTGTAGCGTCGGCATATAAAACCGTGCCTTCGTTAACTGTTGCCGTTGCATCAATGCGCACATTGGCAATGTCACCCTTGCGGAAATATAGCACAGGTATTTGGTCGTTTTGATTGTACTCTGCAACCAAATTCATTCCATTAGCACTTGATACATCAGCAACGGCAAAGCCAGCAACGCTTGAGGTTGGCACTGTTACAACGCCTGTATCACCGCGCAACCCCTCGCCAATTGTTGGTTCGCCTTGGTATGGCACAACAATACAACCAGGGGTAATAGTGGCAGTTCCCACATATATGGCCTCGCGCTTGATTGGGTTTCCTGAAATGTTAATAACATTATGGCTTGTGTTTGCATCACTTCTAATTCTTCTAGACATTATTTGCCGCCCTCCTTTTTTGCAAAAATGTTTTTGGTCATCGGGGTGTAGCCTTTATCCTGTTCAGAATTGGTCTGCATTCCGCGCAGACCATAATCTGGCAGTTCAATACGCAAAGACGAGCATAATTTTTCAAGCTGCGCCGTTGGCATTGCAGATAGCTCGTTTTGCTTCCATTGGCGATTAGCAACCATAATATTTTTAATCATGCCGTTGCGGTAGGATGCATGTTGCTTTTCGCCATTTACCATAAATTCACGCAGGTCTTTGTCTGGAACATTCTTGATATACTGCTCTGCAGTTAAGGTTTTTTGTTTGGTATTATTCCGCCTGCTACCCTTGCGCCTTGCGGTTTCAAGCTCCTTAACTGTTTTCTCTTCATCATCAATGGTGTAATCAGGGTTGGTTAGGTCTGATGTGTCCATGTTTTCCGCTGGTTGGTCATCTGGGTTGTACTCTAAGTGATAATACTCTGACGCAGGCTCATAACCAAGCTCCAGAATTTTTTCAACACATGAATCAGCCACATGCTCCAAATATTGGATATAGCTATAGACATCATCAAGTACGTTGTCAAGCTCCTGGGCGGCCTCTTCCTCGGTGGTAGCTTCTGCAACAACATAATCAATTTTGGCTTCCACCTCTGGCTCATCAAGTTGCAGATATTCATAAGCCTGCACATACTCATAAATGCCATCTGGGTCATATTCATCCAAGGCACTGTACAATTGGTCATAACCAACCTCATCCTCATAATTAACACGGGTTTTTCTGCCCATGTTCAACTTAACAGGGGGCTTTTTGTTTGTTCTGCCCTTACCCTTCTTGGTCTTTGAAAATTTTGACATCTTGTCACTCCTTTTTTGTGGTTGTTTTGGTTTTGTGTCGCTGTCTATATATTGTCTTGCTTGTGTAACCTGTGTGGCTGTGTCACCCAAGGTAACATCGCCGCTTTCGCGGTCGAAGTTGTAGGATACTTTGTAATAAAATTCCTTTCCATCAATCTTTTTGGCAAATACAGCGTAATCTGTGCCGTCTGCCTTGTCGTGGTAAAGCTCTGCCACAGTCTTAACATCTGGGTGAGAGCTTTGGATTTGTGACAACAGAGCTTCAGATAACATGATTTGGGTTTGTCTGGCGTTATCGGTTATGTAAGTGGACTTTTTACGAACCTTAGTTTCCTTATCGCCAAGGACAATGCTACCAGATGTATCAAGTTTATAATCCCGCCTAAATAAGTTGCCATTAGCGGGGTATACATGGTTGCCTTGCTCATCAAAAATCTGCTTTTCATAAATAACAAAGTCGGTTTTCTTGCGCCTATCGTACAAGGTTTCAACAATCCAATTAACATTGGCATCATCGTCAACCAGAGCCTTCATAAGCTCTTCTCTCAAATTAACTTGGGTGTTGGCTTTGGGCAGCAAAGCATTTTTAAGGGTGTCCAATGCGCGTGCAATCTTTTTGTTGTTGCGCACCCCTGCCCCATCTTCCCAGCTGCAAGCCCCAACATCACCAGGCAACAAGGCAAGATGGTCTGGCAAAATATCCCTTTGGACAATATTATAAGCTTTGCCCTCGTGTATGCCGCTAAAAGCTTGCGGATTGTTAACATAGTAGCCAGTTGATACATCTAAACGCTTGCTCTTCAATATGTGTTCAAGAGCGGAGCGGGTTTCTTCGTTTTTGTCCATCTTTTTAATATCGAGCCATGCCTCTCCACTAAGTTTTGTGGTTTCGGTATCATACACCACATTATGAATTCGACCAACATGATAATCTTCAATAATTTCAACTAACCCCGCGCTGACGCTATCCCCATTCTCTTTTTGCGGGTGATGCACAACGACGGAACGGTCATTCCACCCAGGGGCAGACTTTTCAATTTCCTCTGCTGGTAAAAGCTCCCCGTTTAGCACCTGCTCACGCACCATAACAACGGGAACAACAAGGTATTTAACGCCGTCTAATGTTTCATAACGTATATTTAGCTTTTCATTTATAACAACACTTTTTATTATTTTAATCACCTCCAAAGGTAATAAAAAACCACCTTTTTATTCAGGTGGTTTTATGTTCAGTTATAACTTTGTGCTTTATCGTA
>WQSI01000146.1 GCA_009787945.1 Defluviitaleaceae bacterium | reverse complement strand
CCCCTGTTTCTACATTTACATAAAATTCATAACTTCTGCCGCTTCCGTCAAACTCCACGCTCCAAACCCATGTGCCTCGCTCTAAATCCATATAGATATAATCGAAACGCGCGCTTGTTGCACCTATAGAGATAAGATGGTCACGAGCCAACTCCACCGCCCTTTGTGCAGATATAGCAGGGTTTGCTGGACCTCCAGCTCTTGCAGGGGGTCTTGGTGTGATACTTGATGGAAGGGTTATGCTGCTTGCTGTTTGTGCGGGCTGTTCGGTTGATTGTGTTGTTGCTGGTTGATGCGACGGGTAGTTTGGCGATACATCAAGGTTTGGTGTGTGCGGTGGATAATCTGGCGCAACATCAAGGTTCGGGTCATTTGCCGAAACATAAGCAACTGCCGTGTCGTCCTGATAACGGCTCAACCTAACAACATTGCCGCTTTCGGCATTTACTAACACCACATATCTCATTGCATTGTGCCTAACATCAACTTCAAAGGTTAAAATGCCGTCATCTGTAAAGGCGAGAACATCATGCACAGCACCATACCCAACAAAATCTACAGCTATTTCCCTTGCTCTTTGGCTGGAAATTTGATGTATGCCCCCTTGCCCAGAAGGCACACTTGTGTCTTGCGCTTGAATATTTGCTGGCGTAGCATCACCACAGCCCGCTAAGGCAAATAGCGAAAACGCAGCCATTAACATAACGGTGGGTAAAATTAACTTTCTTTTCACAAAATTACTCCTTTCTGCGATTATTCGCTATACTCATTTACTAAAACCTCACCAGCTGGACCAATCATAATTTCAAAATATCTACCATCAGCTTCGATGTGGAACATGAAAATTTGAAAACCATCTATAATCTCCATGCCGCCAAAAATTAGCTGTGCATTTTCTACAGTAGCAAGGGCAATCTCCATGGCATCTGCCCAGGTGGTGCTCTGCATGGCAACTTCTTCCATGCGGTAAATCATAACACTGCCGTCGTTTGCATCAATACCAAGGTAAAACCTATTACCGCTATACAACACTTCTATTCTAAACACTTCAAGAAGATGGTCGAAGAATAGCCCTGATAAAATGCCGCCGCCAACTTCTTGTAATGCAATTACCCTCGCTTGCAGGGCTGTTATCTGCAAATCTAGCTCATCAATGCTATGATAAGGGTTTTGCGGATGCGGCTCCTGTGGCGTGTAGCTCNAAAAGGCAAATACCGAGCCAGACAGTAATGTTAGTGTTAGGAACAGCACCAAAAGGGAAGAAAAACTAATCTTAGTTACGCTGGCTGCCCCATTCATAATGGATTCCATGCGCATTTTAATGCCCCTTTTGTCCCCGTAAAAGCAGGTTGAAAGCTGTGTGCCGCGGCTTTTGCGGGTGGCTATCATATCCATTATAAGCTCGGCATAAAATTGGTTATTCTCGCTGCCAACTTCTAACAATACTTTTTCATCACATGATGCTTCACAATCAGCTTGCATTGCGTAGCTCATAAGGTATATTGCGGGATTGAACCAATGTAACGCTGTGGCAATGATGGACAGCAACTTTACGTAAAGGTCGCCCCTTTTGTAGTGGATAAGCTCGTGTCTGAAAATTAGCTCCAGCTCATCAGCTTCATAGTCCTTGTCGGGCAGCAGCACCATAGGGCGAATGAAACCCACAAGCATTGACGTTGAAACGAAGGAGCATTTTTTCAAGCCGATGTTTCTTTTAATGCCCTTTTCATGTTTAATGGCTCTAAAAATTTCCACAATTGCTGTATCATGCACCGTTTCGCCCCAACGCTTAACAAGCCTTGAAAATCTAATATACTTCCAAATGTGAAAAGCGAAAACCGCGAAGGCGACAACTGCCCATATAATTGCAATTATTGAAACAAGGGGTATTTGGCTTCCTGCCGTTTCTATTTGCAATCCCTGGGTAAAATCAATGGTTGCTTGCGGCGCACCTGCGCCTGTTGCCACTTCACTTGCTTGCCCTGATACAGATAAGGCAGGAGGAAGCTCGATGGCAAGCAACCCGCCGCCAAAAAGCGGCCGCATGGGAATTACCAAACCAAGGAGGATGACCACCCACGCCAAGTATCTTAAACGTGAAGGGAGTTTCTTGGGCAAAAAGGTAATTGTGGCCAAAACGCCAAGAATAATAAAAGACATTACCAAAGACGTTGTTAAGAAAGAGAATAAATATTGTGCCATGCCATCACTCCCTCTCTTTAAGCCATTTTTTAAGCTCCTTTAAATCTTCGTCGGTCATGTTTTTTCCATCATACATGGTTTTAACCAGGCTGCCGATGGAGTTCCCTCTATACCGCGATATAAACTCCCCCGTTTCAACGCTCATGTAATCACGCTCGTTTATTATGGGCGTATAGTTCCTCTGCCTGCCAATGCGCGCGCTTTCCAAAAAGCCTTTTTCGATAAGGCGTACAAGCATGGTTAAAACCGTCTGCGGTTTCCAACTTATGTCAGACTTCAACTGCTCCATAATTTCGTTGGTTGTAACGGGCGGCTCGCTTCGCCATATAATCCGCATAAGCTCAAACTCTGTATCGGGCAATCTCTTTATATTCATGGTCGGCTCCTCTCGTGATTAGGTTCTACCTATGTCTTACTTAACATTCTACTATAGTCTTAGATTAAAGTCAAGAGTTTTTTGGTAAAAAATAAAATATTTTTGCTAAGTGCATATGCATTTACGTAGAAAGCCCAAAAAATAAAGCCTTTCAGGTGGTTTCATAGGTCGGCATGGAGCAAACCCATGGGCTTCACCATCCGACGACCACAGCATTATACTCATTCCCTACCAAAACTCACAACCCCTCCGCAGAACGCAAATTCCGCAGAGGGGTTGTGAGTTTTAATATGCATTTTGATAAGGAATATTCGAGAACACCAAGGGCATAGTAAAAGCCGTGACCTCTTTAATCTTTAGCTGTCTGCAAGCGGCATCCACCTCTGCAAAATTTAAATTATATATGTAGGCTATGTCGCTGCAACTGTATGTTTGAGGGCTTTGACGCTCCATTTCTCTCTGGTACAGCCTGCACAATTCGCTGGACCCCCGAGACATTACCGCGAGAAAAACCCCTTCATCAATCACTGACCTTCCTGTCAATATCTGCCGAACTTCTCTTTCACTAAGCTCCAAAACATCCGCCACCAAATCCGCTTGAAGCGGATATTCTGCTGTTTTCAAAAACAAGTCTATCTCTGCAATTCTTGGCGCAATATTTGTTTGATATTCTTCCCAAAAGGTATAATTCTGCATAGCAACTCCTCCGAAATGCTGTTTTTTCAATTATATCACACAACCATCCCAAAAACTACTTGAAATAAAAACCAGAATATTAAAGACCTCAAAGGCACAATATAACGTCAGGGGAGGTGATATTATGTCTAACAAAAAAGTAGTGCCAGAAGCAAAGACCGCTATGGATAACTTTAAGTATGAAGTTGCCAGCGAGCTAGGTGTACCTTTGAAAAAGGGTTACAATGGCGACTTAACTTCTGCCCAAAATGGCTCTGTTGGTGGTCAAATGGTTAAGAAGATGATTGAAGCCCAAGAGCGTCAAATGGCGGGCAGCACTCCTCAATAACTTTTGTTATGCTGGAGTGGCGGCTAATTAAATAGTTTTATCGAACATCTGGAAAGAGTACTCATTATTCTTTCCAGATGTTTTTATTTTCATGTGGAGGGTTAAGGTGTCTTTTTTTGACAGGTGCGCAAGGGCGAAGGAGCTGCGGTTTGCCCAAAAGTTTGGTATTTTTAGGATTGGCTTGCTGTTTTTGGTGATGTTGCAAGAAATTGGCGGGCAAACTGGCAGTCTGTTTTGGGGGGTTGTTTCTATTGAAAGGGTTA
>WQSI01000145.1 GCA_009787945.1 Defluviitaleaceae bacterium | reverse complement strand
AACCACACCTGCTTCTACGCGGTCAATAGAATCTTGGATAAGGGCGGTGGTTTCTGTAGCGGCTTGCTGGCTTCTGCCCGCCAAAGTCCGCACCTCGTCTGCCACCACGGCAAAACCTTTTCCGTGTTCCCCAGCCCTTGCCGCTTCAACGCTGGCGTTAAGGGCAAGCAAGTTGGTTTGGAAAGCAATATCTTGTATGGTCTTAACGATTTTTGAGATAGACCCACTAGAATCCTTAATTTTTTCCATGGCATCAAGCATTTCCTTCATGGATTGGTTGCCCTTAATGGCTGACATACTAGAGGCTTCCGACAAATTGTTAGCATTTTCCGCATTTTCCGCGTTTTGCTGGGTTTGGGCATTAACCATGCCAATTGCCGCAACCAATTCATCAACAGAGCTTGCTTGGTCTTGAGAGCCGCTTGCCAAGCCCATGGCTGCCGTGGAAATTTGTGCAGCTCCATTAAGGGCTTGTTCTGCCGCCACATGAATTTGGCTCATTGTTCTGTGCAGTTTTTCGGTTATATCGTTTACGGATTCTTTAACTTGAGCATAATCACCATTCATATTCATGGTAATTTTATAAGTCAAATTGCCGCTTGCAATCTTGCCTAAACAGTCTTTAATTTCTTGCATATATTTAGGTAATTCCTTCACATACTCATTAAAATCATTTTTAATTTCTAAAAAGCTACCTTGATAATCGCCAGTAACCAAAGGCGGGTTAAAGCTACCTTGGTTAAGAACCGCTATAGAGTTGCGGATTTCTGTGATTGGAGCATCCATTGCCAGCAAAACACTGTTAAGACCAGCAATAAGACCACGCCAAGACCCTGCAAAACGGCTAGCGTCAAGGGTGAACGCCATATCGCCCATGTTTGCGCGCTCCACCACGGCTTCAATGGCTTCAGCAACGCCTTTGATACCATCACGCAGACCATCCACTGCTTGGTTAATATAGGCTTCATCCCCAGGAAACTGGCGAATTTCTGCATCAAAGTCCCCGCCTACAATTTCAGATAGGCAAGTTAAAATTTCTTGCTTGGAATCGGTGTGATGTTGCACCATATCATTTACACTGGCAATAACTTTACTATAAGCTCCGTGATAACGGCTACTATCTGCCGAATATCTATAATCACCCTTTATGTGAGCATTGTGCATTGCCGTTATGTCTTGTATCATGCTTTCGATAATGTCGAGATTTTTGTTAAACTCCTCGTCAATTTGATTTAAACCAAAGGAGTTGTCTGGTTTTGTGTTGACAGCGAAACTTTGACCGTTAGCGATAGCAACAGAGCGGGCGGTAAAAGTTGCAATGGAATTCTTCGCATATCCGCGTATCAAGCGGGAAATCATCAAAATTATGGTTAAAGCCAACGCAACCAAAACAATCACGGAAGAAGTGAGAACAGTGGTGGTTATTTGGTTAACGGGTACAGTAATTACCGAATGAGGGAATGTATAAACCAAGGTCCAATCAGAGGTTGACAATGGGAAAATCATAAAATAGCGGCCTTCACCGAAATGATTACTGATATTTAACACATCAGTAGGATTTGCCCATAACCTTCTCATAATGTCGGCATATTCAGGAACAGAAGAAATGTTGGCGCTACCATAAGCAGTAGTAGCAAGGGCGGGGTGACTGTGGACAATTGCCTCGCCGCCTGGAGCTATAATGTACAAATTCCCTTCAGCAGTAGCTTGAAAATTTGACATTAGGTTGTATATAGTGCTAAACTCAATATTCATAGAAATAACAGCGGGCACGCCGTTAAGATTTGGTATGTGGCGCACGATGGTGCTTACCATACCTCCTGTGGCAAGATTTATATTTGGCACAGTGATGAAAACATCACCGCCTGCCATCTCTGCCGCCGTCCACCAAGGGCGGTCAGCCACCCAATTATCCCCCCGCGGCGTCCAATATACAGGGTCTGTGGGATACCAGCGAGTGCTATCGTAAAAACCACGGTCACCTGTAGCAACCCAGATAGATTCCACAAAATCATACTGCCCCGCAACATGTTCAAGCATATTTATTAAATCAGACCCTCTGTCAACATGCTGTACAACATGTGATAAGCTTTCCAAAATAGATACACCAGTTTCCATCCAGCCATCAATTTGATAGGCATATGTTGCCATTTCATTACGTTCGCCTTCTACAACTCTTTCGTAAATAATGCCTCTAACCACTGTGTTGGCGATAATAAAAATTGCCAAAAGACCTATCAGCGACAAAATGCCAATGGCCAAAACAAGTTTGGTGGACAGCTTCGAAATAGCAGAATTTTTCATGTAATCCCTCTTCCTTAATGTAATAGTTGAAAAAACACCCTTGCCGCGAAACTATACATATTTCCCGCCAAAACAGTGACAAAAACCTGCGCTTCTTGTCACTGTTTTAACAGGGAATGAGCATAGCAATTTTTGACATCACAATAAGAAGTACTTTGGGCAATCTCGTTAATTGACATTATACAACAAAGTAAGACATGTGTCAAGGGGGGAATTTTATTCCTCCAAACCCAGCAACCTTGTCAAATTAAGGTTTCCAGACACAACCTGCTCTCGTATGTAAGGGCTTCCTATATATTCCACCGCGTTTGCAGTTGCCGAACTGGAAGTGACGTTTATCAAATCCCTAGCATTTACCATAACCGTGTTTCCGCCCGCCAAAGCTAGGTCTGCCCGCCAAACAGGCAAATCTCTCAAATCAACATTTCCTTCTGTTGTGTGGTTTTCCAAAGACAAGCGCACGCTGTTACCAAAAAAGTTTACGTCAGTAACACCGTCAACAGAAAGGTTTGCAATAATGGCATTAATCCTAACATTTACAGGGTTTTCGCTGTGGGTTCGTATGCTTACGTCGCCTTCCCTTAAATGCGGATGTTGTGTATTATGCTCACGTAATGTTTCGTTTAACAACCCAACACCTACATCAGACAATGCCCTGCGTACGCCTACATAAATCCGCGTAAATTCACGAAAATCTCTGTTTGATGCTACGTTTGCGTCTGGCGGTGTTATGGTTAAAACCCCGTCATCAAGGGAAACTTCCATCATGTCCAGCAAGGCAGCGTCGGTGGTTATTTGGACAAAATCCCTGCCTGTAGGGAAAACGTAAATGGTTGACACAAAATCCACGTCAATCTTTTGTATTTGTTCTGAAAATTCAAATGTGCGCTGTGCCAAATTATCTTCATCAAAGCTTATTTGGGTTATACCCGCGCTTTGGCTTCTTGCGAAAATTTGCTGGGTGTACCCCATGGGCAAGGTGAACATAGGGGCAAATGTGAAGCCCACGAAAACAACCCCCGAAAGCAGGGCGGCAGATATTGCAGCAAACATCAGCTTTCCTCGCCTTTTAGCCCCGACCAAAATGTTGTAAAAACGCTGTTTAAGCATTTTTTTGCTAGAGCTTGCCATGGATGTTGTCAGCGGATAGGACGAGCTGCGTGCGAAACTTAAAATCAAATGGCTGTAGGTTTTTTTATCCTCAAAAGACATGCCATTTGTTGTAAGACCGTCGCAAATCATCTCCATATCCTGTTCTGACTGTTTTGCCATCAAATATACAGCAGGGTTAAACCAGTAAATGGATTTTATTGTCAGCAGTAACAACTTTACCCAAATATCCCGCAGTTTGTGGTGGATTAGCTCATGCCGCAAAACGAAGGCAAGTTCGTTGGGCGAATAGTCTGCCCTAAGAGGTAAAAGTATCGTTGGGCGAAACAATCCCATAAGCATGGGGCTTGATATTTCCCTGCACCGCAAAACCCGCACTTTTCTGCGTATATTTAAGTCAGACTTTTCGCTCTCCAAAACAGAAAGCACAAAATAGCTGTTTTCGGGTACGCTCCAACGGCGAATATGGCACATAGCCACAAAATGGCGCAAAGTATACACCAC
>WQSI01000144.1 GCA_009787945.1 Defluviitaleaceae bacterium | reverse complement strand
AGCGAGCCAGGCCCTATATGCGAGCCAATTGCCGCACCCACGCTCACTATGGGGGCTTCAATTTTAATGCCAAGCTCGCTTTCCATGTTGTTTTTGAAGCTTGTAGCCACCGCTTCGTTAGAAATCTGCCCAATACATACACTAACATCCTGCGAGCCTTTTAGAGCCGCTATGGCACCTTCTTCCAGCTGGCTGTATTTATTTTTACTGCGCACAGAGTCCAGCTGGTCAACAGCACCGTCCACAACATGCAAGATGGGGTGCAGCCCCAAAAGCCCGCCAACACGAGCGGTAGTCGGTCCCACCCTGCCGCCGCGCTTTAGAAACTCTAAATTGCCTGGTGTAAAATAAAGCTTTGTGGTTTTAATAACCTCTGTTGCAAGCTCGGCAATTTTGTCGATTGTAAAGCCTGCATCCCGCATTTTGACCATCTCACGCAAAATCAGGTTTTGCCCTGCGCTGCCGTTTAGGGAGTCAACCACGATAATTTTTCTGTCAGGATAATCGTCACTTATCATATCGGCGGCTAAAGTGGCTGAATTGTGCGTTCCGCTAAGCTTAGAAGAAATTGTAAGCACAATTAAATCCTTGCCTGCTTTTAAGTACGGCTCGTAATGGTCAATGCAGTCTTGCGGGTTTGGCTGGGATGTTTTTGGCAAAATGCTCTTATCCTCTGCAAGACGCTTAAAATAGTCCTCTTTGCTAATATCTACGCCTTCTTTTAAAAAGGTCGATTGGTCAAAAGACACGAAAAACGGGATAATTTCCACACCCAGCTGTGCCGCTTCCTCTTTGGTAAAATCGCAACCACCATCTGAAATTAATTGAAACATGTGTTACCTCCTAAAATTAGTTAATTTTGCCCTCAACTTGGTCAGCACCTTCTCGCATAAGTACAACAATGCGCCCAATCATACCCTCAACAACCTCCAAATCCTCAGGAGAAAATGTCTCCCTAATCCGCTTCATCAAATGAGCTATCAAGGCGTCATTTAAGCCGTAATAATCAAGAAATTTATCTGTGACTGAAAGGTGCTGCTCTCTAAGGTCTTTTTTTGATTGCTCTCTTACCACATATCCTTTTTTTACCAAACTGTTGATTTTATAATTCGCATTGGGCACAGAAAGGTTTAAAAACTGCGCAAAATCCGAAACCGTCGGCTTATCAAGCAGATATATAATCTCCACACAATAACTTTCGGTAGCACTAAGGCTCCCCTCCTTCACCCCAATTTCCTCAATAAACCGCTTATAATAGTTGGAACGAAACATCAAATATAAGCTTTCAAAGTTCTTCTCTAACACGTAGAGCCCCCTTTCCATATACTATAAATATTTTATATAAAAAATTTTATGTAAAATATTTTAGGTATTATACCACCATAGAAGATGTTTGTCAAGAAAAACTTTTCTAAACCAAATTTATGAAAATTTGTGTTAAAATTCATATTGACTATTGTTGAATTTTGCTGTATAATCATGTAAAAGTTTTGGCAAATGGATATTATTGTATTTTTTTGCCAATTGGTAGCAAATAAGTCAAATTTCAAGGAGGATTTTCAAATGTTCAAAAGCTTAAAAAGCAAGATTATCATTCCAAGCGTCGGCATTTTGACCCTGCTTGTGGCTGCAATTATTTTATACACAGCCATAAGCGTAAACAACTTCGCAAACGAAATCACCGAGCAGCGTCTTGAAACGGCTATCCAAACGACAAATTCCTACATGGAAAGTTTGCAAGAGCGAAGCCGCATTGCCAGCCTTTCTGCTGCATCAAATGCGGCAGTTGTTGAGCATGTAAGAAACTGGAACGCCGGCATAAACGCTGCCCAAAGCAGACAGGCACTCATGACGGCTTTAGGACCCATTAAATCCGATTTGGGAATCGAATCTATTGTTATTGTTGACCAATCAGCCACGGTAATGCTTCGCTCCCACGCGCCTGCTATGTACAATGATTCCGTTTATGGTGTGCCGCTGTTTATGATGGGACTTAGCGGAACTGACGTGCCTAGCTTTTCTTCCACTGACGCCATGCCAATGGCAATGTCTCATTTAACGCCCATTTTTTATAATGGTGTGGTTATTGGCACACTTTCTTCCAATATAGTCATGTCGTCAAATGATTTTGTTGATTCTTTTGCCGAAGCACTAAATGCAGAAATCACGATTTTTAGAGGACCTGAGCGCATTACCACAACCATTTTGGGTGACAACAATCAGCGCGAAGTGGGCATTAATGCGCCTGACGAGGTTATACAAACAGTTTTGGAGCAAAACCGCCCTTATTCAGGCGAGTTGACTTTGCGGGGCATTCCGTTTAGTGCGTATTATTTCCCCCTTCACGGCTGGGACGGCTCTATTATAGGCATGTTTTTTGCAGGCTTTTCAAATGAACATACAAATGCAACCACAAGCTCGTTGCAAGCTATTTTGATTGTTTTGGCAGTTGCAGGTCTTTTGGTGGCTGGCGTAATAATGTTTTTGCTGACTTCTCGTTCGCTAAAGCCCATTGGCACTCTTTCCAAAATTGTAAAAGATGTTTCAAACGGAAATATTAATGTAAACATAAACAGGGCAGACCTGTCCAAAGACGAAATTGGCGCGCTTACTCATGATGTTTGCGAGCTTGTGGACGTGATTAGGTCCATGGTGGACGACCTTGGTAAAACATATGAGCAGTATGTTGAAGCAGGAAATATGAACTTCACCATAGATGACGCCAAATACCACAATTCCTACGGCGAGATGATTGGTTTGGTTAACAAGCTTTTATCCACAATTACGGCGGACATAGTAGATGTTGCACAAACCCTAGGTTTTGTTGCAGATGGCGATTTTGCCAAATCCATGGATGCCAGCAATTGGAGCGGAGATTGGGTTGTCATGCCCGACGCTGTAAATAAGCTTACCACCAACCTAAGGGCTGTGGGCTCTGAGATTAATTCCATGATTTCTGCCATATCAGCCAAAGGAGACTTGGATTTTAGAGTTGATACGGACCTTTATAGCAACGACTGGCGCAATATTATGAAAGGGCTTAACTCCATAACAAACACAGTGTACAAGCCCCTTAAAGTTATAGAAATAGCAATGGAAGAAATGAAAGTAGGGAATTTTGATTTAGATATTATTGACAAAAAAATTACTGATGCGGGATTTGCCTCGGATGCGAATAAATACAAAGGAATGTTCCACCAGATTATCGCCAATTTTGACGCAACCGTTAGCGAAACAGCTTCCTATGTCAATGATATATCCCAAAAATTGGAAGAAATTTCAAAAGGCAACCTAACTGTCACTGTGACGCGGGATTATTTGGGCAATTTTAGCGCGATTAAAAGCTCCCTCAACAACATCTCGTCAACCCTGCATAGAACTATGTCAGACATCTCCTCAGCATCTGAGCATGTTTTGTCAGGTGCAAGCCAAATTTCCACCAGTGCGCAGGAGCTGGCAAATGGTGCCAGCATGCAGGCAAGCTCTGTTGAGGAGCTAAGTGCCACAATAGACATCATAAGCCAGCAAACACGCCAAAATGCCGAAAATGCCGTGTCTGCCAGCTCTTTGTCTAATAGCTCAGCCGAAAGTGCCCAAAAAGGCAACACATCCATGCAGGAAATGCTTGCAGCTATGGAACAAATCAAAGATTCCTCTAGTGATATTTCTAAGGTTATCAAGGTAATCGAAGACATTGCCTTCCAAACAAACCTACTTGCACTTAATGCCTCAGTAGAAGCTGCTAGAGCTGGCGAACATGGCAAGGGTTTTGCAGTGGTAGCTGACGAGGTGCGCACCCTAGCAGGACGCAGCTCCACATCAGCATCAGAAACAAACGAGCTTATTGCAACAAGCATAAGCAGAGTTGAAAGTGGTTCTGAAATAGCAGGCAACACTGCCGGGACACTTGATGCTATAGTAGCAAATGTAAGTGAAGT
>WQSI01000143.1 GCA_009787945.1 Defluviitaleaceae bacterium | reverse complement strand
ACCCGCACGCACCTTTGGGTGCGCACGGAACCTGCTTCCTTGCTGGGTGAAAAAACGCTCGAAAATCTGACGAAAGCGATTTTGGAGACAGCCCCTACGATTATATTGACATTTTTTGGAGGTTTAACATGAGTATTCATAATGATGCACAAAAAATGATAAAGACGATTATTGCAGACAACATGCCCCGCACGGCAGTTGAAAACGCTTTGGCGGCACATAACTTTACAGGGAAGATTTATTTAGTGGCAATCGGCAAGGCGGCGTGGACAATGGCGGCGGCGGCTTCAGATTTCCTGGGAAATAGGCTGGAGCGAGGGATTGTAGTCACTAAATACGAACATAGCCAGGGGGATTTGCCTAAAATTGACATTTATGAGGCAGGGCATCCCGTGGCAGACGAAGCCACAATTGCCGCAACAGCAAAATGTGTGGAGCTTGCCCAGTCACTTGGGGAAGGGGATGAGTTGCTATTTTTGGTTAGCGGCGGCGGCTCTGCCTTGTTTGAAAAGCCCTTAGAGGGCATCTCTCTTGAGGATATTCAAGACGCTACGGAGCAATTGTTGCGCTCTGGCGCGGACATTGTGGAAATTAATATGATACGCAAGCGTTTTTCTGCGGTTAAGGCTGGTCGTTTTGCCCAAATTGCAAGCCCCGCCAAGGTTTTTGCCGTCATTTTGTCAGATGTGCTTGGGGATAGGCTTGACAGCATCGCTTCTGGTCCTGCTGTGCCTGATAATTCCACAGTGGCAGATGCCCAAAAAGTCGCAGAAAAGTACGGCTTGGAGCTAACCGACCTCCAGCGCAAATATTTATTGGAAGAAACACCGAAAACTATCGACAATGTTAAAACTGTTATCACAGGCTCTGTGGTGACGCTGACGGCGGCGGCAGAAAAGGTGGCGCGGGAGCTTGGCTACGCCCCAACGGTGCTAACCACCACTATGAACTGCGAAGCGGCAGAAGCGGGGCGTTTGCTTGGCTCCATAGCCGCTGACACCCACGGAGGGCGCAACAGCTTTGCCCGCCCATGTGCTATAATTGCGGGGGGCGAAACCGTTGTAAATATCAAGGGCAAGGGCAAGGGAGGGCGCAACCAAGAAATCGCCCTGTCTACTGCCAAGTCAATTTCAGGGCTTGAAGATATTCTGATTTTCTCACTAGGCAGCGATGGAACAGATGGCCCAACAGATGCAGCGGGGGGCATTGTGGATGGCACAACCATCAGTCGCCTGAAAGATAAAGGGCTTGACGTTGACAAGGTTCTTGGAGATAATGACAGCTATACCGCCCTGGGAGCTGTGGAAGGGCTTATTATCACAGGCCCTACAGGCACTAATGTTAATGATGTGACGATAATTTTGTGCAAATAACAAAATTAACGATTTTAAGGGCGCGTGCGTTGCGCGCCCTTTTTTATTTGTGGCTACCCCCAAACAAAATCCGCCATTACGCCATGGGGCAGTACAAGTTTTCAAGCTGAACAAAGGTGTTTCTCAACAACTCCAAAGCCTTTTGATTAAACTGACATTCATCCAAGTTAAGCTCTATCCTCACACCCTGCTCGTCTAACTCTATTTGATATAGAGTGTCCAAGCAAACAAAAAGAAGGCTTGCGGATACATCCCGCCTTGCCTCTACAATTTTATTTCTAATTTCTTCTCTGTTTACCATTTTTACCCCTCCGTATCTAAGCACTTTTGTGCTTGACAAGAAGGCCATAGGTGTTGTATAATTACACCTAGACCTGTATGGGTCGTTTGTGGGGGGACACGCTGTTGATTTCGATGTCAGGGTTAGCGTGTCCCCTTTTTACGACCTTTTATTGTTCCGAGTACCATTATACACCAAGTAAACGCTTTTGTCAACATAAATATTACAGCGGAATTATAGGGATTAGCCCCGTTTAAATGGGGCGCGCTTAACTCCGCGCAACACCCCGTAGGGGCGCATATTATGCGCCCGTTGTCCGACAAATGCGATGTTGATGAAGAATACGTTTATCCAGCAGCGGGCGCATAATATGCGCCCCTGCGGGGGATAATGAAGCTTATGTAAAGTTGTACGTGATTACATAAAAAAATCCTAAGGATATTAACATCCTTAGGATTTTTTTATGGTTAAGGTGTGTCTGACCCTTCTTGGTTGGTTTCAACAAACATCTCAATGACGGCATCATGGTCATCATGGTTATCGTGATTTTGGGTAGCCTCGTCCAGGGCGCGTTTTTTGGCTTCTAAGGCACTTTCTAGCTCTTCCAATTCTTTTTGGAGCTTGTCTGTGTTGCCTGTGTAAACGTCTAGGTCGATGCCCATGGCGGTTTCTATGGCTTTCTTTACGTTTTCTGGTGTTGGAGGTTTTAGGATATACCCAGTAGCTCCAGCCGCCACGCATTGTTTTATATAGTTTAAATCCCCTGAAGATGTGCACATGATGACTTTTGCACTGCTGTCCATGCTCTTAATTTCTTTTACAACAGATACGCCGTCAATATCGGGCATGTGTATATCCAAAAACACAACATCGGGCTGCACTTTTGGGTATTTTTTGATTGCGCTGGTACCGCTGTTAGCGTCAAAAATACCTTTTTTGTCAATATTGCAGTAGTTTGCCAAAATGTCTTTGATAATCGTTCTAATAACGGCAACGTCGTCAACAATTAAAATCTTCATAAAGATTCCTCCTATATTTCCATTTTTTCACGCAAGGCAACTAGGGTTTCCAAGGCGATGTCATAGTCATAGTTTTCGATTTGCTCCAATATTTCTTGTGTGCCTGGTATTTTTGACAATTCCTCTATTTTTTCCATCACTTCGCTGTCATCTTGTTCTAAAAGTGTCGCGATGGTGTCAAACAGGGTTTTGATTTCTGCTGTGTCCAGACCGCTCCAGTCTAGCGCATCACCTGCACCTCCATACTGCTGCTCCAATTTTTCAAGAATTTCCGCGGTTTTTGCGGCAAGAGCATCCAATACAGGGATGTTTTTGTTCTCTAAAATGGCTTCCGCTTCTCCTGATAGGTTTAGCAGCTCGCTTTCTTGTAAAAGCCCCGCCATGCCCTTTAGGGTGTGAACAAGACGGCGGGCAGTGCCAAAGTCACCTTCAGCAATAAAGGACTCCACCTCTTCCATCACATTTTTTTGAGTTCTCAAAAACTCCTTACGAACAGCGTCATAAACGTCAGGGCGGCTGTAATAGTCATCAATTCCGCCGCTTTCGCTTATTACACTTTCTGATAGAGTTGAGCCTGACCTAGCAGCTTCCAAAACCTCTGGCGGCTGCTTATCCCTTATAAACTTGTTCAAAACACTGTTAAGATGGACCGTTTGTATAGGCTTTGACACAAAGCCATCAAAACCATTTTTCAAAAACTCCTCTGCCTGACCAATTAGAGCATTTGCCGTAAGGGCAACAATTGGGGCATCGTAACCCAAACCGCGCAGGATTTTTGTGGTTTCCATGCCGTTAATATCGGGCATCATGTGGTCCATGAAAATTATGTCGTAAACCTCACCTTCCTTTACCTTTTCTATGGCAGGGTATCCGCCATTTACTGCTTCTATCTGTAAATCATAAAAACTCATAAGCCCTTTAGCTACGTATATATTGGTTTCTACATCATCTACAATCAAAACCCGTCCATAAGGCATAGGCTCTGGAGTAAATGTCATTTTCTTAGAGCTTGCGAATATACCAGACTCAAATTTACGCAGGTTTTCCACTGTTTCAATTCCCAGCTTTTCCTCACCTGCAATTTGTTGGGGCAGACGTATGGTGACGGTTGTACCAACACCAACCTGGCTTTCCACCTCAATAGAGCCATTCATAAGGTTTATAAGATTGTACACAATAGGCATACCAAGACCAGTACCCTGTGTAAATCTATCCTCTTTTTCGTGGAATCTTGTGTATTCGTCTTGCAGGGCAGTAAGTTGGCTTTCTGTCATCCCTTTGCCTGTATCTATTACAGATATTACAAGGTTTATGTCTGCCCCCACCTCATGGTTGTCGTCTAAATATTCGCAGTACATGCGAAGGGTGACAGTACCTACATCAGTATACTTAAAGGCATTGGACAAAA
>WQSI01000142.1 GCA_009787945.1 Defluviitaleaceae bacterium | reverse complement strand
AGCCTGGATGATAGTGGCGGGGCTGTCGCTTATGCCTATTGTTATTGTGGAAGTTGAAAAGTTTTTATTAAATATGGCAACAAAAAGCCGTGAAGCTTAGCCACACAAAAATAAACCTCTGTAAAAATTAGGGTGGCAGAGGTTTATTTTATTTGGTAATTATATACAACTTTACATAAACTCCACAACTTGGCATCATTACCGTACATCGTAGGGGCGCATATTATGCGCCCGCCGCTGGACAAACGTATTCTGCATTAGTATCGCTTTCGTCGGACAACGGGCGCATAATATGCGCCCCTACAGGGTGTTGTGTAAAGATATATAGTTACCTTTTATTTTTAGCACATTCCTAAATCCACCTCGAAAGAGGTCTGCGGATAATATTTGCCAACTCAAAGTCAATTAGGCTATGAACCACCGAACCAAAGCCTACAAAGCCAAAAATCCACCAAATGCCTTGACCCTCTGGAAAACTTGTTCCCAAAAAGAAAACTATAACAATTACAGCCTCCGAAATCCCATGAATTGCCGCTATGACGAGAGAGAACAGGCGCAAATTAAGCCCAGTTAGCTTAGAAGCACTGGCTTTTGCCAAATAAATTGCACCTGGCAAGGCAAACAGGATGTGGCTGGCGGCTCTCAGCACAATGGTCACTGGAAAGCCAGCAAGGAAAAAGCCCGCTGTTGTGCCAATGGTCACTGCAATTGCCGCTTTTGGCGAGATAAACATGGCTATAAAGATAGGAATGTGAACCCCCAAAGTGTAGGACGCTGGCGGAATTACAATCCTAAAGGGCGGAAAGAAGGGCATCACAATTGGAATTATTGTGCCCACTGCAATCAGCAAGCCGATTATAGCCAGTTGCAAAATTGCAGAGTTTTTGTTAGAAGTTTTCATAATATAACCCCCATTTATTTTTAAAGATTATATCATAAAATTCCACTATGTCAAGCATTATTTTGCTTTTGGCTGAAAAATTATTGAGGCTAGAAAAGAAAGGGAAACCGCCGCCATTATCCCAACCGCCGCAGACTTTAGCCCGCCTGTCAAAATACCTATAGCACCTGATTGGTCAATTTCTTGCTTTACGCCACGGGCTAACAAATTCCCAAATCCTGGCAAAGGCACAGTTGCCCCTGCCCCCGCAAACTCCACAAGCCGCGGATACAGCCCAATACCACCCAAAACAACCCCTGCCACAACAAAAAGAACCAAAATGCGGGCTGATGTCATCTTTGTTTTGTCAATCAAAATTTGACCAACGACACAAATCGCCCCGCCTATTAAAAAAGCCCATAAATACTCCATGTCTAACCCCCTGTATTTTCGATAATAACAGCATGGGCAATGGCGGGAATGGTTTCGCCCTGCTGAACGCTAATTGGGGACATTAACGCCCCTGTGGGAATAAATAGAATTTTGTTCAGCTTGCCCGCCTTCATTTCTTCATAAAAATGTGCTGCAAAGGTGACGGCAGAACAGGCACAGCCGCTGCCCCCCGCCAAGGTGTTTTGGGTATCTTTATCAAAAATTTCTATGCCACAATCTTTGTGGTTGTGGGCGATTTCATAGCCCGACTTGCTAACAATTTGTATAAGCAGCTCCGAACCCACATAGCCTAAATCCCCCGTTATTATAGCGTCATAATAGTTCGGGTTTCTTCCCGTATCTTTAAAATGAGCAACAATAGTATCTCCTGCCGCCCCTGCCATTGCTGCCCCCATATTAATAGGTATGCTTATTTATGCTTTAAGCAACTAACAGGCAAGCCGACAATTTTTAAAGGGCTTGATTAGGTGGTTAAGGTATGGTACAATGGGTTTAGGAGTAAATTGACACGGAAAACTTGGAGGTACATATTATGAAAACAAACAGAATAAGAAAAATTGCTTTGATTGCGGTAGTTACAACCCTGCTTGTGTTCTCTCTGTCGGCTTGCGGCGGCGGTAGCGACCTGGTAGGAAGATGGGAAGTTGTAGAAACCAACGCACACGGCAGACATCGTTATGTCCAATTTAACGAAGACGGAACAGGTGTTGAAGATGGACGGATAAGATTTGACTGGGAAACCACTAGACAAACAATGAGAATGACCATGCCGCTTTTTGGAACAGCGGAGTTTGATTACACCATATCGGGAGATATACTAACAATTACTGATAGTACCACGGGCGTTTTTACGGTTTATCGCAGGGCAAGCGATGTAACGCCAGGTGGAAACGATATGAACCAAAATACAAATGAACACCAAGCACAAAATACAACAGAAGTCACCGTTGAAGATGTTATCGTCGATTATGAAAACATGGATGAAATTGATAGATTGTTCCATAATTTAATCGGTGAATGGCTTATGATTGAGGATAATGCTTTTTCTAGAGATGGAGTTGGAGAAATTTGGGTTTTTAATACAGGTGGCAGGGGCTACCAAGGAGAAAGACCAATGTCTTGGGAAAGGAGAAATGACGATATATTGCGTTATGCAATTAGCGGTTCTACCAGTTGGACTAATCGCGGATTTAACATTGAAGATGACATGCTGACGATTTTCTATGTACCCAGCGGAAGGGTCGATAAAATTCTCGAAAGAGCGCGTTGACCAACTTCGTTCCTGCGCGTTACATAAAAAGATTATTAAGATACTATTACTAAAAGATAGCGACCGCAAGCCAAGGCGTTAAAACCCTTGAAATATGCGGTTTTTCTTTGGGTTTAAGCCTGTCACAAATTAGAAAATCCACAGCAATAAAAAATAAAATCCACAAAAATTTTCACCCATAAAAATAAAATCATCGCAATATTTTATGTTTCGTTTGATGTTTGGAATACGATAATTACATAAAATTTGCTTTGATTTTATTTTTATGGGTGAAAATTTGTGATGGGGATTTAATTTTGACATGCAAAAAAGAGCTGTTCCCTATACAAGAACTCGGGAATTGATTTTCTCGCTGTTAGCTTTCTGTTGCCGTAATAGCGAATGAAAATATTTCATCGACAAATAGCCGCTATCTTTTAGGGTTGTTGCTATGTAATTTACAATTTCATTAAAACTTTTTACATTATACAGCTTGATTGTGTTGCAGATATTGGTTAGTGTTTCTTGTTGGTGTTCGTCATCAAGCTCTGTCGTAACTTTTAGCTTGTCCAAAACAAAACCTACCGCGTGAAAGATTTTTATATCCCGCTCCTTTAAAACTCTGCGTTCGTGTAGGTTGAAATTAGTTTTGGTATGCTTGTTATTTTCATCTGACTGACGCATGACAAAAACATTATTTCCATCTAGCGCAAAATTAACAAAATTATCAAAATTTTCCTGTAATCTTTCAAGGATGCGCATAACGGAGCGTCTTGTTTTGCCTGTCCAGTTAATGAGGGTTTCAAGGCGCAAGGGGATTGTTTTTTTGCCTTTGTAATCGCTACCCCTACCAAAGAAATAGCCCATCCTACGAATGAGGTTAAGTATAATTACCTTTTCGCTTTTTGAGGACTTATGAAATTTTTCTGTATGTAATATTTTGTAATTGCAGTTAAGATATGGCTGTGAAAATTTTTGTTGCTCGTTTTTGTTGAAGTCTTTTTCTCCTCTATTATGAATTGTAAAATCGTTATCAACAAATCTAAATGACCACCAACCATAATCCGCGCTATGCCAATCTATATCAACAACACCCAACGCTTCCAAATTGTAAAGCGACTTATAAAATCCAGAAACAGAAAAACCAATGGCACGAGCAACTTTTTTATAATGCACACCACAAACAAGCCCATCATCATCCGCAAACTGCGCTAAATGAATTGCTAGGCTTATGTCTTTTCCCGTGGCATTGTTTATTAAGTTGTTGAGTATGTGCCAAGCAAGTTTCATTTTCACCTCGTAAGGGTTTTTATAAATCTTTTTCAAAAGTAAATGTCAAATGGCAGAAAAGAACCTTTAAAAAACATTGCGGACAGACGTTGAAAAACACGCGGTAATTTTTGGTGGGTTTTGTAGTGACAAGCAGGGGATTGCACACGTGCCGTGAGCAATCCCCGCTTGCCCCTTCGGGGAAGGGGGTTACACCCCCTTGCACCCCC
>WQSI01000141.1 GCA_009787945.1 Defluviitaleaceae bacterium | reverse complement strand
TACCGTTGTAATGGCTTGCTTGATAGGCAGCGTTGGCTTGGACAAGGGCTTGGGGGTCAGCAAGCCCCACATCTTCACTAGCGAAGCGCACAAGGCGGCGGGCGATGTACAGGGGGTCCTCCCCACCATCTAACATTCTGCAAAGCCAGTAAACCGTGGCATGTACATCAGAATTGCGCATGGATTTATGCAAGGCGGAGATGATGTTATAATGCTCCTCCCCCTTTTTGTCATACAAATTTATTTTCTTGCTGACAACTTGCTGGATAAGCTCCTGGGTGACAGCCATCACCCCATCATTTATAATTGCAGAATTTAACGCCATTTCTAAAGTGTTTAAGGACATTCTTGCGTCACCGCCGCAAAACTGGGCGATAATGCTTAGCAAATCCTCATCTATCTCGATTTTACAGTCATTTTCATTGGCAAAATGGGCAACTGCCCCCGACAAAAGGTCTGCCACCTCTTCTGTGGTTAGAGCATACAGCAAAAACACCTTGCACCTGGACAGCAAAGCAGAATTTATCTCAAATGAAGGGTTTTCTGTTGTTGCGCCAATAAGGATTACGCTTCCATCCTCTACCTTGGGCAAAAAGGCATCCTGTTGACCTTTATTAAACCGATGTATCTCGTCCACAAAAACAATCGTCTTTTTACCCCATTGTTGGGCAACGCTTGCCTGCTCCATTACAATTTTGACCTCTTTAATGCCGTTTTGTGTGGCAGAAAAGTTGACAAATTCAGAATTTGTTTTCCCTGCAATTATCCGCGCAAGGGTGGTTTTGCCAACCCCAGGAGGACCCCACAAAACCATGGAAGGCACTGCGTCTTTTTCCACCAAACGGCGCAGCAAAGCCCCCTCCCCCACCAAATGTTTCTGACCCACAAAGCCGTCAAAAGTGGCAGGGCGCAGCTTTTCCGCCATGGGCATAAATATGGACATTTTCCACCTCCGAATTGTAGAACAATATTGTAACATAAATTTTAACTATATACAATCAAAATTTGTTCTTGACATATATAATTCTATATAGTATAATACTATATAGTTTGAGAGGGGTGATTGAATTTAAAAAGCAAGGCGGATTTTTAATGACCCAAATTGGACGGCTTAGCAGCCGCACATGGGAGCGATTGTTGAAAGAGTGCGGGGTTGACGCTTTTAATGGGGCGCAAGGCAGAATTTTGTATGTGCTGTGGGAGCAGGAAATGCAAACCATCACAGATATTGCCAAGCAGACCTCCTTGGCAAAAACCACCCTAACCAGCATGTTAGACCGCATGGAAGGGCTGGGGCTTGTGGAGCGCGTACCCGACAAAAACAACCGCAGACAAACCTTTGTTACAATTACGGACAAAGCCAAGCAGTACAAAGAAAAGTATGACAAGCTGTCTGATGATATGAACGGCATTTTTTACAAAGGCTTTACAGATGCAGAAATTGCCGACCTGGACAGTTATTTACGCAGGATTTTAGAGAATTTTGAAAGTGAGGGAATTTAAATGGATAAAGACCTAGCGCAGTTTTTGGTGAGGGCAAAACAGGCAGTTTTTTCTGGTAAAGTCCAGAAAAATGCCAATTCTACAAGACCAGCATCAAAAGATTTTGGATATGTAGAAGACAATTTGAAATATATTGACACTTTTATCGGCAGTGCAAAATTTGCGGGAGAAGAAGCCCTGTGGCGGGATGATGCACCCATTTGGGCAATGAATTATATTGGCAGAATGTTAAGGGATGACTATTCAGTGGAATTTATAAAAGAAGCATTTGAATTTCTGAACCAGGCGTTGACTCTTGCCCCAGAAGAACACCCTTTCCGCGGACCTTCGGAACACCATGACGGTGATTATTCCTACAAATGCACTATCGAAGGGGATTTTCACTGGTTTTCTGGCTACGAAGAGATGTTTTACAAAGGCGAGAAAGTTTATGAATTGGTTTTCCATGGAGGGGATGTGGAGCAGGCTGGGTGATGCGTTTAACGTAAATAGGGCGCGCAATGCGCGCCCCTACCTTTGGGTGGTAGGGGCTGGCATTGCCAGCCCCAGTTCGATTAAACGTTACATTATATTTTACGAACACTACCAAAAATGGATTTACCCTCTAGCGCGGCGGCACTGCCCACGGCACAAAGATTGTCCTGAGCGGCGGCATCCGTAAGCAATTCTGCAAAGGACTTAATTTTGGTAAGGTCTGTGGACAGGATTTCATCACGCTCTTTTTGCCTGTCCTCTTCTGTCCAGCATTGCAGATAATTAACGGCGGCGGTCAGCCCTTTGTGGGCATTGGTGACAGGCTTGTCAAAGCCGCGTATTGTGCCGATGATAAACTTTTCCATTTCCTTTGGGCTAAGCTCCAAATCCCGAATATGCTCCGCTGACCTTTTGAAGATTTTGTAAGTTTCTTCCAGTTGTGGGTCGCGGTAGCTATACATAAACATGATGCCGCGGGTGTTAAAGCCCGAACCGCAACCATAAGACCCGCCTTTGACACGGATTTCCTCATAAAGGTAGTTGTCAAGGATGCCCCCAAGAACTTTAAGGCTTCCATGATAGCCATAACCTTCCGCGCCAAAATTGGCAGAAAGGGCGCAATATTGCACCTTAGACGCAGTAATCAAGCCTTCATTTTTAGGTGTTATGAGGGCAGGTCGTGGGGCAGGGTCAAGAAGGGAGCTTTCTAAGGCTGACGGGTGAAAATCCTTTAGCCCGCTGACATATTGCCCATACAGCTCCTCATTACAAACCACACTGTAAACGGCGTGGTTGCTGTTGTAAATCAATAATGCGGCTTGTTCCAAAAGGTCTTGTAAGTTTTCAAACTCGCTGTCAAAATTATCGCATAAGTTTTTGAGGACTTGATAGTATCCAAGGCCGCTTGCCATGTCTTGATAGGCAGCAGCTGGTGCGAAATAGGTCATAGAGCGGCTGACGGCAAGGCTTGCGCCAGAGGTCAACACCCAATCTTCCATACTGGCGCGCATTTCTAGCAAATATGTCCTAACCTGGCTTTTATCGCTAAATAGCGAGTAGTGCAAAATCTCCCGAACAACATCAAACATTTTAGTGGTGTTTTTGCTTAGAAACTTAGCAGAAACCACCGCCATAGGGATGAAATCCCCATCCTGTTTGCTGATAATGTCCATGGAAAAGCCAAGACCGCCCAAATTGCCTTTGATTTCTTGGGTCAGCTGGGTTGTGTCGTAATTTTTTGTAGGAACTTTTGAGAACATATACAGCAAAATATTAGCATATGGGAGCAAGTCTGCTGGCACTGCCTTCATGTCAAACATCATGGCGGCGTAAATTATGCCGTTGGTTTCCAAAGGAGAGTACAGCAACTTTGCGCCCCCTTCGTTACGGATTTCTAAAGGGGTGCTTTCAATTTCGGTTTTAATGTCCGTCACAGCAAGACGGGGGATAAGCTCCAAAATCTCCTTTGTGTCGGGAGTTTCCTGGAAGGTCTTTAAAGCCTGTTGTTTCACTGCAATTTCTTCTTTGTCGGCTTCCGTCAGCCCTGCGGCTATTTTTGCAAGCTTTTCCCTTTCGGTTTGCTCCTTAGCCTCGTCCAAATTCAAAACAGGCTTCAGCCTAGCGAAACCCTTATGCTTATTATCCAGGAAATATTTACGGATAAGACATTCAAAATAACATCCGCGGCGGATGGCTGTGCGGATTTCCTCTAAATGGTCAATGCCCATTAAAGGGTCAAAGGGGTCAGCCCCATAAAGCCAGCTAGACATGGAGCGGATGTTGTAAACAAGACCCTTTGGGGTGGATGGCCCAAAGTCCTCTTCTTTTGCTTGGAACTCTAAATAATTAAGACAGGCATCAATAAAATCAAGGCTTATTCCGTTATTACATACACCTGTTAAAAAGTCAGTCAAGAACTTATCAAACTCCTGACAGGTGAGGGTGGCGTTTTTCATGGTAATGCTCCAATAAGGATGGATAACGTCCTTAGTAAGGCTTCCAGAAATGTCCTCCCCCAGCTCCCCTTCTGCCATTGCCTTGTAAAGGGGGCTTGCAGGGGTGGCTGTTAGGATATAATTCAGCACTTTAAGAGCTGCCACGTCAATAGGCGGCGCATCAGCGGGCAAAAGATAGCTTGCAATTGTATAGTTATCCTCCAGGTCATCCCCTTCTGTAACAGA
>WQSI01000140.1 GCA_009787945.1 Defluviitaleaceae bacterium | reverse complement strand
TGCTTCTGTAAACGGAAAACAAAAGCAGGGTAGAGCCGCCGTCAGTGATGCTGCCCAAAACCAAAACCATAAGGGATATTAGCCCAAAGGTAAGCACCACAGGGGCGTTGTATTGTATAAAGCCTATTTTCACAACATCACCTCTAATCGTCACAGCCACAGTCAAAATGGTGGCTATCGCCATCATGGCAATACATTACCCTGTTTTTGCCCTGGCTTTTGGCGGCATACATCGCCATGTCTGCTCTGTTAAGTATATGTTTAACGCCTTCTTCTAAGTCTTGGGGAAGGGTTGGCGTTTGGTCGTTTCTGTCTGCCACGCCAACGCTGATGGTAATTGGAAGGCGCAAATCCCCAACGGTGAAGGGGTTTTCCACAATGGATTTGCGTATACGGCAAGCGATTTTTGAAGCGTCCTCCAAGCCCACATCAGGCATAAGCACCACAAATTCCTCCCCGCCGTAGCGGGCTATGAAGCCATTGGCGCGAATGGCGCGCGACATGCGAATTGAAAGGATTTTAAGCACCTCATCCCCCACTTGATGACCATAGGTGTCGTTAACCATCTTAAAATTATCAATGTCCACCATCATAACCGTGAAGGGCTTGCCCCTCTCCACGCTTTCTTGAAGTTTTTTGGAGGCATTTTCGTCAAAATATCGGCGGCTGAAAACCTCTGTTAACGCGTCAGTATGCACCATTTTTTGAAGAGAGTCCACCGCCTCTGTAGCACTTCTAATTTGGCGCAAGTCCTGCATATGGACGATGAGGGCATCGTCGCCATCAAGCTCTACATTGTGCAGGGTTATGTGGCAGGGAACAACGTCACTGCCTTCACCTTGCCATGTCCATTCAAAATCCACATCCCCGAGAGTGCTGTAAGCTTGGTCAACCTTTGCTGCCCACCTTTCAGCAGAAAGAATTCCATCAGGCTGGGTTTTCGGAAAAAACTTGTGCAGATTTTCCGCAAGTTTGTGCCGCCTGTCAAGCCCGAAGAGGGTTGCGGCCCTCACATTGGCAAGCAAAACATGCCCAGACTTTTCCAAAATAAAGCTGGCGATTGGGCTTGAATTTAGTATGGCGTTGATGCGTTGTCGGTTTTGCCTGCGCTCTTCATCTAAAGCATAGCTTTCCCGCAAATCGCGGCAAAACTCTAACACCGCATCTGTCCCGCCGTAATCTATGTTAATCATTGTGCAATCCATAGGTACAAGTGTGCCGTCAGTTGCTTTATGAATTCCTTCGGCACGAACAAAACCATCTTCAAAGGCTTTGTTTAAAAGCTCCATGTCGTATTCTGCTGACGTTATGCCGTATTCTTGTGCTTCGGCGAAGAATGTGCTGCCTTTACGCCTGTATTCGCTTTCATCTTCAAAACCAAGCAAGTTTGGCAACACGCCATTTACAAACAAAAGCTCCAAATCCCTGCTCCAAATTTGGATTGCCATGGGTACATGGTCTAAAATGGCATTAAGGCGACCGATTTCCAGCTTGTAGCGGCTTTCTGCGTTCATCAGCTCTCGCAGGTCACGGACAACACCAAAAACCCCAAGTTTTCCTTGGTATTCCGTGGTGGTTAGTGTAACCCTGGAGGGTAGGGGAGTGCCGTCTAATTTGCAGTGTTCCCACCCGAAGGTAACCGAGCCTTTTTCCAACGCCTGTTCCACATATCCAAAGGCTTTCTTATCTGAGCAAGTGCCACAAGGCTGAAAAGGCGGGGATAACCTGTCGAAAACAGCTGTAAAGTCCTCAATATCCTCTAAGCCATAGAAATCAGCGGCGGCAGGGTTGCACATAACTAGCCGTTTTTGGTCATCCCAAAGGGTACATGCCGCGTCCACGGTGTTAAAAAACACTTTAAACCTTTCGGACTCTCTTACAATAATTTCTTCTTTTGCGATTTGTATGCGCATGTCCTGGTAAACACAAATTATCCTTGGTTTGCCTTCAAATTCCATGCGGGTCATGGTTAAGCGGGTTGGGACTGGTGTGCCATCAAGGCTTTGACGCATCCAGTTAACGTCTTTTTTGCCTTCATCAAAAGCGTTTTCCATATTGCTTGCAAAAAGTTCGGCAGACTTGCCACCGCAAGGCTGTGTGTCTGGGATAAGATGCCAAAAGTTATTAAAATAATCTTGAAAATTATAAAAGCCAAAAAAGTTTAGGGCGAAATCGTTTGCCGCCACAAGCTCTTTGTCCTCGTTCCAAAGCTCGAACACAAGGGGCATGGCATTAAATAAGGTGCGTACGTTTTCGGCTTCGTATATCAGGGCATTTTCCTTTTCTTTTTGAGGGCGCAAGTCCTGGCAGAACTCCATCAGGCAATACTCGCCGCCGTAATTTATGCGCAAAAACCTACGTTGCAAAGGTACAGGTTCGCCAGTTTTGCTTAACAATGTCCAGTCAAATGTGGTGGGTTCTCCCGTTTTGGCTACATTCATAACAATGTCAAAGGCGGTTTCTGACGTTGGTCTACCATCTGGTTGAAATTCTGGAGAAACGGTATCAAGCTTTTGTTTATACTCTTCTCCGTTTGAAAAACCTAATATATGAGCCATCTTTTCGTTAGAAAATACAATTTCATTATAATAATTCCAGATTTGAATTCCCACAGGGGCGTTTTCAGAAATGGCTTCAAGACGTTCCTTCTCTAGCTCCCTTTGCTCTGCTGCTGCCTTCTCTTTCGTTAAATCGCGCATAAAAACAGAGAAAACATCCCGACCTTTAACGATAACAGGGGAAGAAGCAACGCGCACTGGTATGTTTGTGCCGTCAAATTTGGTTAGCTCCATATTAAAACGGTCAATTACATCTATGGAAGAGTTTTCCAAAATCTCCTTCATTATGTATTTGTTGGCTTCATACCCTTCTTCGTTTTGGTAAATTTCTTTATAATTTGCCAAAAAATAATCTTTATTGTCAGCACCCATCAAATGCACCATTGCCTCGTTACATTCTATGCAGTTTAGCTCAGCATCCAAAAGCTTCCAGGCAAAGGGCATGGTTTCCACAATGGGCCATGTGACATCGCTTAAAAAATTGCGGCTTATGTCACCTTCAAAATAGACTTCGCTGTCTGTTTCAAATTCTGCTAAATAGGCAATGCAGCAGGGCATCCCGCGAAATTCGGTGCGAACAAGACGCACAGATGTAGCAACATCACCATAATTGCGCCTGGTGTACCAAAGAAAGCGTGCAGAACCCTCGCCCAGAGCTTTTTGAACTTGCAAATTCATAAAGGTGGCGGCGGTCATGTTGTTTTGGAATTTTTTTGAAAAACGTGAGAAAAACTTACTAGCAAAGTCACCTTGGCTTGTTGCCCCAAAGACCTTTAGGCTATGCTGATTGCAGTAGACTATGCTTAAATTTTCATCTATCAAAAAAACAACGCCTGGTGCATGTTCTATTAGGGTGAGATTGCAAGTGTCTGTGGCGACCCTCGCATATTTTTCTCGTATAAAGCAAACCACAAATTCTTCAGAAAGGCGGAAAAGCTCCAAATACCCCTGAAAAATGCGCCCTTCGTTTGTGGACATTACAAGCTCAAAATCCCGCGAGTTGCCAATGGCAACCTCCTTAATTACATTGTTTAGGATGTTTGCGGTTTTTGCTTGGTCGGGTTGGTAGGTGGGTTGTGTCATGTGGAAACCTTCAACAAATTCTTGTTGGCTATCAAAACCAAAAAAAATCAGACAATCGTCGCAACAAAACAAAACTTCCCCATCACGTCCAAAGACAATGTGGGGGTCGTTTTTGCCTGTTTCCTCGCTATTATACACCTGCAGCCTAGCCTTTTTTTGGTTAAGAGAATTAATAATCTTAATTTTCCTCACCTCTTTATATGAATGTATAAGTTACAAAAAAATCGTGCGCCCAATTTCGACCCAGCACCTACACGCCGCCCTTTGCAGCCAGCTCAAACCAAGCAACCTCGCGGCACATAATGGTGCCGACTTAGTGCTGCTGCCGTCAGGCCCTGACACGGTTCATCGGTCATTATTGCGCAAGACNTGGTTCTTCAACACCGCTTACAAATTTTGTCGCAAAGCACAAAAAGCCTCAGAATGGGCATCACCCCCGCTATAGCGGATTGCGGGTAGAGAGGGACCGCTACTCCCCCAGCTAGCACGATACTTTGATTATACAACATACCAAATCAT
>WQSI01000139.1 GCA_009787945.1 Defluviitaleaceae bacterium | reverse complement strand
TAGGCTGGAACCGTTACGGCGGCTGGCGCATTGGTATCCGCAGTTTGGATAACAAACGATATTATTACTATGCCCATCTGCAAAAGGACACGCCATATGCCTACGGACTGGAAGAGGGAGGGCGCGTGCAAGCGGGAGATGTTATCGGTTTTCTAGGCAACACGGGATATAGTCACAATGAAAATGTCAGCAACATCAAACAGCCCCACCTACATTTTGGGATGCAAATTATTTTTGATGAAAGCCAAAAAGACGGCAACAACCAAATCTGGATTGATGCTTATGCCATCACCCGCTTTTTAAACCAAAACCGCATGGAAGTGGTAAGGGGCGAGGATGGGCATATGCAACCCAAAATCAAAATCAACAACTTTCTAATGGAATAATGTTGACAAAACCTTCCAAGGTCTGATATACTAAACAAAAAGACTTCTGGAGGTTTTTACATGGCTGAATTGAGAATGTGCCCTTTTAAGGCAATGGAAGTATCAATGGATGACTGCAAACGCTGTCCTGCCCACAAAAACTGTGCGCTAAAGGACGGGTTTTTGGATAAAGGCAAAACCTGCGAGGACAAAGACCAACTTTTGGAAATGTGCCCATTTAAGGCTAGGCAGGTTGACGCCGAAGAATGTAGAGATTGCACCCTGCGAAGCGGATGTACCTATAAGCGTGATTAGTGATAATGGCGGGCTTTTAAAAGTTCGCCATTCTTGTTGTGGGGGGATATACATAATTCACTGTTAAGTTTTTCTGTAATTTGTCCGATATAATAATAAACCTATTTCGAGGAGGATTTTTTGATATGGACATCAATACAAGCATGAATCTACTTAACGGAATCCAGGCAGCAAACAACCAAAACCAAACACCCCCCGCAAACCCAGTTACTCTTCCAGGTAATGCAAATAACAATGGGCTAATTGGCGGGCAAACTGTGCCACAGGATATTTTGGACATTCGCACAACCACCAGCATGAGTGAAGTTAACATGCGTGATATTAACAACGCTATCGGTCAAATGAACCGTCAAACCCAAGCTTTCCAAGAAATGATTCGCCGCTTGCTTGACATGCAAGGTCACACAGCCACCATTGTCAACGGCGAAACTATGATTGAAATTGACGAAGCAACCAGATTACAGGCAGAAAGAGATATTGCTGAAGATGGTTATTTTGGCGTGGAGCAAACTAGCGAGCGCATTTTAAGCTTTGCCCGCGCATTTGCAGGAGATGACCTAGGCAGGCAAGAGCTTATGAGGGATGCTTTCCTTGCTGGTTTCGAGGCGGCACAGCGCACTTGGGGCGGCGAATTGCCAGAAATTTCTCAGCGCACTTTTGATGCTGTTATGGCGGGTTTTGACCAAATGATGGGCATTATAGCGGAGTAGATTTATGGGTCGAAAGACTGAAAATTCAAGCTTCAATTGTATAAGTTGCGGCAAATATGTAGACGCAATCAAAAAAGGGACAATTCGGAATCATTGTCCCTTTTGTTTGCGTTCTGTGCATGTTGACAATGTGCCAGGCGACCGTGCAAATGATTGCCATGGATTGATGCGCCCAATCGCCATCACTAGCCACAGCGCAAAAGGGTGGCAAATCCTTCATAAATGCGAGAAATGTGGCTACGAAGGCAAAAACCGGTTGGCAGATGATGATGATATGGACAAAATAACCGAAATTATGCGGGATGCGGGGTTAGGAAAATAATATGGCAAAATTTATAATAAAAAAAGTTGATGAAAATAGGCAGTTTGCAGGGGTTTTTAGCGGTGTTGCAGGCATTGTGGCAAATCTTGTCCTCTTTGTGTTAAAGCTGTTGGCAGGGCTTTTTTTGGGCAGCGTGGCGGTTATTGCTGATGCTTTTAATAATTTAACCGACATGGCGGCATCCATCATAACTCTCGTTGGCTTTAAAATATCGTCAAAGCCTGCTGATAAAGAGCATCCCTTCGGGCATGGCCGCGTGGAAGATGTGGCGGCGTTGATAATTGCCATGGTAATTATATTTCTAGGCGCAGAATTTGCTAGAAGCTCCATTTTGACAATCCTTAACCCCGAATCCCTTAACTTTTCCTGGCTGTCCTTAGGATTGTTGGTTTTTGGCTTTTTTGTAAAGCTCTGGATGTTCTTTTTCAATAAAGTTTTAGGCAAGCGGATTAATTCGGTTACTCTTAAAAATGTGGCAACAGACTCTATAAATGACTGCATTGTTACAGTTTTCATAATCGCCAGTATCCTTGCAGCACACATTTGGGGCTTGCAATTAGATGGCTGGGCAGGGCTTATTATTTCGCTTATTTTGCTGTATTCTGGCTATAAAGCTTTGAGGGAAGCTGCTTCTGCCATTATTGGCAAGCCCGCGGACAAATCCATTGCCCGCGCCATTAAAGATATTGCCCTGGCACAAACAGGCGTGATTGATGTCCATGATTTGGTTGTGCATAATTATGGCCCTGATAAGAATTTGGCAACCATTCATATAGAAATTGATGCAACCACAACCCTGCAAAAATCCCATGACATCGCTGACCAAGTGGAAGCATCGGTTTTTTCGCAACTTGGTATAATCTTGACTGCCCATCTGGACCCTGTGGATATAAATGACCAAAATTTGCATAATTTTAAAAGAATTGCCAAATCCTATTTGGAAGCCCATTGTCCAACGGCACACGCCCACGAATTTCAGCTTTCTGGTGATGTGCTGACCTTTGATTTGCAACTGCCCCACGGGCTATCAGAGGGTGTTCGCCAAAATTTGATGAAGGAGCTTATAACCGAGTTAAAACAGGATAATCACGCCCTTTTTGTAAAAATTATAGAGGAATTTGGGTTTCTTGAAGAAGATTGCCATTGACGCGCAGGGAAAATTATGGTACAATGTGCCAAAGATTGATAATAACAAACTATTTTTAGGAGGTAAAGTTATGTCAGGACGCTTTAATTTGGTTAAAAAGGGTTATGATACCGAAGCTGTAGATAGGTACATTTCCACTTTAGAAAGCCAATTGGATATGTATAGGGAAAAGGAAAAAGCCATAAACAACGCCATTGTAAATGCACAAAGGGCTGCTGACGATATTGTTTTTAACGCTAAGAAACAAAGCCGCGTAATTCGGGAAAATGCTTCTAAGCAGATGATGGACATTTCTTTGTCCGCGAACAAGCAGCGTAATTTGTTGACGGGTTTTGCATCGGAATACAGCATGGTTGCCGCTAAGTATCTTAAAGTGGTGGATAATTCAGATTTTGATGAGCTAAGCAAAAAAATAGATGATTTAGAAGAATATTTAACAACATTCTCCGAGGAACTTTCTGAAGATTTGGAGGCAGACAGGAGAGTTGTTGATGAGAGTTAAAAAAAGCCTGTTGGGCGCGATTGTTTTCGTGTTGGCATTGATTGTGCCTGTCAACGGCTTGCTCGCTTCCGATTTTGACGGCTTTTTGCGAATTGGTTTGCGTCAATATTTCTCCCAACGGTCACAAATAAATATTTACTCCCAGCATATGGAAGTGGGGGTTTTTTCTCATGGTAATTTTCAAAACATGGGAACTCTTCAATCGGCTAACAATTTTACCATTCGCCCCTCAAATGCCGCATTTTCCCAAATAGGTGATGTTTTTGCAACCCTTGAGCAAGCACAACTTTTTTCTGCCTATCATCCAGGCTCTGTTCCTGCCTTTGTTGGGCATGGATATTGGGGGCATTGGACGCTGTACTTGCCAGAAGGGCAGGGTAGCGAGGCGGTTGCGCCCAACAACAGCCGCGTGACGGTATACGCTAATGGCGTACCCGTTTTGATAAGTGACAATACCCATCAAATACTGCAATTTAGAGATGTAAGCGGGATTACCGACCTTGGTACGCGGCAATATCGCGGTATCATCGAGGTCAATCGCTTTGGGCGTGATAGCGTGTCAGCTGTTAACGTGGTACATATGAATGAATATTTATTTAGCGTTGTTCCTTCTGAAATGCCCGCAAGTTGGGAAATGGAGGCTTTAAAAGCCCAGGCAGTTGCCGCCCGTACCTTCACCCTTTACCGCATGGCAAGCTGGGCAGGGCAGGATTATAACCTATGCGACACGGTTTTTTCACAGGTCTACAGCGGTGTTTTCCGTGAGCATTACCGAACCACGGAGGCTGTTTTGCAAACGGCAGACTTGGTAATACTGCACAACGGACAACCTATCCTTGCTGCCTATTCCTCATGTGCTGGCGGTCACACCGCTAACAGTGAGGATGTATGGTTTGCTGCCCTGCC
>WQSI01000138.1 GCA_009787945.1 Defluviitaleaceae bacterium | reverse complement strand
CAGTTTCGCTTTTGCCTCCCGTTGTGTTAAATTGGGTGTTAGATTTTATGGTTCGCTCAATTTCCAGAAGAATGGAGCGAACTTTGGTGGCTGGTACACCGCGCGCATCCAGAAGATTTTTTATTTTGCGCAAAATCAAATCAGCATCGGTGGAGCCGTCTTCGGTGGAGCCCCGTAAATCATCCACTTGCAATTTCTCTATGCCATCGCCACCAAGCCCAGACAAAACCATGGACACAAAAACGTTGATGCGCCATTTTGCATCAATGCCATATTCTGTCCACATCTTTTCGTTGAGGGTAGATAGGGCAGATTGGACGCTCATCTCGCTTTTTATGCGGATTTCGTCTTTCTGCTCCTCCGTCAAATGAACTTGGGCAATTTTCTTCATCGTGCCTTCGCGGTTGTTTGGGTGCAAAAAGGACAGGTCTTTGAAATTATCAAAATAAATGGCTTCGCCGCCTGTTTCGTTGTTTAGAACATAGCAAGAAATGTCTAACTTATACTCGCCAAACTCCTCATATCCGCAAACCCCGATAACCAAATAGTTTTTATAGCTTGTGTCGCGATAGCAATTTTTTGCGTAATAATACGCGCCATTAAGGGCGAATTTGGCAACTTTGTTTTTATAAGCAATTGTTCCGTCTTTGTTGAAATTGTCTATAAAGCCTCTGTCGGTCAGCTTGCCCATGGCGTTTTTGCCCGACTTATTTTCGATTATCCCAAACCATTTTGCGCCATTGGCATAGAACTCAAAAATTGCATCGGGTATGCCGCCGCCGCTTCCGCCTAATTTTGATGGGTTCTGTGCTAGCGAATTAATGATTTCCTTATTCTTAATGCTTTGTTGAAGTTGCGGTTCAAGCTCTGCACGCTCTAACTCCCCCGCAATGGCAACATCAACATAAACTTCAGATTTTTTCATCAGTCTGCCTCCTGCCTAAAACTCCCCAACCAGCGGAAGGGGAGTTTATTTTATGCCGTTTTCTCTTTTTTCGCCTTCTTCTTCGCTTTAGCGGCTTGTTTTNCCTCAAATTGGGTTTTAGCGCCCTTTACGGTGGCGATGTAAATTCCTGCAAGCTCCACTTGGTAGGTTTTTTTAGGCTCTAGGAAGTTGTAGTTGTTTTTGTCGCACATTAGGGTGATGATTTGTTTTTCAACCTTCGCCATTACAAAGTACATTTTGGTGACTTTTGCGGTTTTTGGAAGGTTTTCCATTATGACTTTTGGAAGGTTTACATTGGCTGCCTTGTCGTGTTTTTTGTCTATAACAAAAATTTTGGCAGACACTTTATTTTTGCTTACCGCCTCTTGTTGTTGGGAATAGCGCTTGGTTGCCCAACGGTTTAGAAAATAAAACCCTGCCCCCAACACAACGATAGCGGCAAAAACGATTATTACAATATCTAATGCTCCCACTTAAATTCTCCTTTATCTGCGTTCTCTTTGTACAAAAGTTGGCAGTTTAATTTGACCGCCATAATCTTGGTCGTTGCTCATTGGCCTTGGGTCCCTTGGCTCGTCATCGGCTGGGGTTGCCTTGGCATCCGTCTTGGCGTCTGCCTTGATTTGCGGCGCGCGAACAGCACCATTGCTTTCAAAAGCAGTGGCAACAACGGTGATAATCACCTGGTCTTTCAAGTCCTCGTTTATGGATGTGCCATAGATGATATTGTCATCATCCACCCCAGTGCTTTCCTTAATAAAGCCTGCCGCCTCTGTAACTTCATGCAAGCCAAGGTCGGCAGCCCCTGTGATGTTAAGCAAAATAGACCCTGCCCCTTGAATGGAAGTTTCTAGCATTGGGCTGTTTATAGCATTTTCTGCCGCTATCATAGCGCGATTTTTGCCATTGGCAACACCGATGCCGATGTATCCCATTCCTTTGTCCTGCATAACGGTTTTAACGTCAGCAAAGTCAAGGTTAATATCACCTGGATGAGAAATTAAAGTAGAAATGCCTTGTACGCCCTGCGTAAGCACCTCATCTGCCTTTTTTAGCGCATCTTTAAAGCTGACGGACTTGTCCAAAACCTCCATCAACCGCTCGTTGGGAATTGTCAACAAAGTGTCCACATGTTGGCGCAACTCGTCAATGCCTTCGCTTGCGTTGGTCATGCGCTTTTTGCCTTCAAAGGAAAAAGGTTTGGTCACAATGCCCACGGTTAAAATTCCCAAATCTTTGGCAAGCCCTGCGATGATGGGGGCTGCCCCTGTTCCTGTTCCGCCGCCCATGCCGCAGGTTACAAAAAGCATGTGAGAATCTTCAATCGCCCTCAAAATTTGCTCGCGGGACTCCTCAGCAGCCTTTGCGCCAACCATTGGCACACCTCCAGCCCCAAGACCAGAGGTCAGCTTCTCCCCTAATTGTATGCGAATTGGGGCTTTAGAGCGATGAAGAGCCTGGGCATCAGTATTAACAGCAATAAAATCTATACCTTCTACACCATCATCAATCATTCTATCAACGGCGTTGTTACCACCGCCGCCAACGCCAATAACACGGATTTTTGCCTTCTGGTCAAAAGCCATACGAAAGACATCAGTGTCAACATTTACCATTTCATTTTCCTCCCCTTGTAAACTTTTATCTATTATCTTGTAAAACTCAGCACGGGTGGCTGGTTTGGGTTCTGCAAATTCAAAAACCCCCTGTCAACAGGAGTATCTGCAAGAATCGCGATTATATAGCGGGTTTTTCTATCTGCCTGATACAAACTACCAAATTCAATTTCAAAATTGCCATGATTTATTATTATATTGCGAGGGTTGCTAAAATCCAATGTTTCTGGCACAAAATCATATAAAGCAAAAATCATTGACAATTCCAACAGCTCGTTGATACTTTCTGCTTCCAAATACCGACCTTCAATAAAGTTATCAACAGAAAGCCCAAGCACTCGAATGAGTTCGGAATTGGGAGTTTGTACTATTTCTAGCACCCTTCCTGCATTATCCAGCAAAGCATAGCCGCCTACAATTAAACGGACATTGATTGCAGGCTGTCTCTCCACAATATTTATGACCACCCGCCGCGGAAATTCCCTTTGAACGTGGGCAGACAGAACATAGGGCAAAAGTTCCAACTGGCTTTCTGCACGTCTAGCGTTAAAAGTGAACATGCTAACCCCGATACTTAAATCGGATTGGATGCTTCTGGTAATTTCCAGCCCCGCTACAACTCGATTACCTTCAATGTCAATTTGGTTAACCCTAAACAAGGGCGAAAAAGCCGCCCCAACTGCCGCTAAAATAAGCATTATAATAGTGGCAACAAACTTTTTTGAAAGCTTCCTATGACCTTTATTCATAATACATCCTTACATCATAGCCTATATTTTACATCTTGTCAAGTATTTTCCAACTTTTTTCTACCGCTGCCGCAACAACTTTTGCAACACGAAGGTCGAGGGAAGAAGGAATGATATAATCTGCCGCAAGCTCTTCATCCGTCACAAGGCTTGAAATTGCATATGCGGCGGCAATGTTCATTTCTTGAGTAATATCCTTGGCGCGGGCATCTAAAGCACCCCTAAAAATGCCAGGAAATGCCGCAACATTATTGATTTGGTTTGGAAAATCTGACCTGCCAGTGGCAACCACCACAGCCCCTGCAGATTTGGCAATATCTGGCATAATTTCAGGAGTTGGATTGGCACAAGCAAAAACAATTGACTTATCAGCCATTGATTTTACCATATCAGCAGTAACAATGCCAGGGGCAGAAACCCCTATAAACACATCCATGCCCACCATGCCTTCTGCCAAGCCGCCAACCACATTACGTTTGTTGGTAATTTTAGCCAGGGCATTTAAGCGGTCGCTAGAATAGTCACCGTCGCCAGTGATAAGCCCACGGGAATTTGCAATGGTAATATCTTCAAAGCCATCGGCGAAGAGAAGCTCTGCAATGGCGCAACCTGCCGCCCCTGCCCCAGAAATTAGGATTTTAGCGGTTTTTTTGTCTTTGCCTGTAAAGCGTAACGCGCCAATAAGCCCCGCCAGTGTTACAACTGCTGTGCCGTGTTGGTCGTCATGGAAAATCGGAATATCACATAATTCTTTAAGCCGTGCTTCAATTTCAAAACAACGAGGCGCGGCAATATCTTCCAAATTTATGCCGCCGAAAGAACCTGCTAAAAGAGCCACTGTTTGGGCAATTTCCTCGCTGTCCTTACTGCGTATGCAGAGGGGTATCGCGTCTACATCGCCAAAAGCCTTAAAAAGGGCGGCTTTTCCCTCCATTACAGGCATGGCAGCCTCTGGACCAATGTCACCAAGCCCTAAAACCGCTGTTCCGTCTGTCACCACAGCCACCGTGTTCCAGCGGCGGGTTAAATCAAAACTGCGGTCTGGATTTTTTTGTATTTCAAGACAAGGTTCGGCAACCCCTGGTGTATAGGCA
>WQSI01000137.1 GCA_009787945.1 Defluviitaleaceae bacterium | reverse complement strand
CGGCTCTAACTCTGTCGATATATGCGCCCGCCTCTGACACTCCACAACTGTTACTGCACTGGTAGTGCAGCTTGGTAGTGGTGCAATGTCTAACTCTATTGCGGAGCTTGAGGACGCTGATGTAATTTTCCAAATTGGTGGTAATGCTCACCATGCCCATCCAGTTATTGGTACTTTTAAGACAGGGGCGAAGAAAAAAGGAACTAAATTTATTATGGCAGACCCACGTGTGGTTGGCACAGCCCATTTTGCTGACATTTTCATGCAGCAAAAAGCTGGTACAGACATTCCTTTGGTAAACGCTATGATTAACCATATTATTAGTAACGACCTGCACAATAAAGCGTATATTGAAGAGCGCACACAAGATTTTGATGCAATGTGGGATATTATTAAAGATTGTACCCCAGAAGTTGCAGCTGAAATTACTGGCGTTTCTGCCGACAAAATCAAAGAAGCGGCTGAATTGTACGCCAAAGGCCCAAATTCTGCCATTACGTGGGGTATGGGCGTTGCCCAGCGTCATAATGCGGTAGAGCTTGTTTGGACTTTGGCAAACCTTGCCCTTGTCTGCGGTCATATCGGCAGAAGAAGCACTGGTTTGAACCCTCTACGCGGTCAAAACAATGTACAAGGTGGTTGTGACCAAGCTTGCTTGCCGCACTTCCTACCTGGCTATCAAATTTTTGATGAGGACTTTATCCGCGCCCTTGGCGGCGGTGATGCAGGTGCAGCAGCAGCACGCGCCGTTGGTGATAAGTTTGAAGAGCTTTGGGGCGTTAAACTTAACCGCAAGCATGGCCTAACCCAGCTTGAAATGTGCGATGCAGCCCTTGAAGGCAAGGTTAAAGCCATGTATGTAATGGGTGCTGACCCAGTTACCATGAACCCAGATGCAAACCAAGTTATTAAGGCGTTAGAAGCTCTTGACTTCTTAGTTGTGCAAGACCCCAACTTTACCATGACGGCTCAAATGGCTGATGTTTATTTGCCTGCGGCATCTGTTCTGGAAACCTATGGCACAGTGGTAAACACCGAGCGCCGCGTCCAAATGACCCGACCTGTGGTACAACCTGTAGGCGAAGCTCGTGCAGACTTTGAAATTATGATTGACTTGATGAATCGTTTTGGCTATACCCAAAATCAACTGCAAGCGGATAACTACTCAACCGCCAAGCATGTTATGGATGAGATGAACAAGGCATTGCCACAATACGCTGGCGTTACCTTCGACAAAATCCAACGCCGTAACAACCGTTATGACGGTGTAAGATGGCCAATTGCTGCTGATGCTGAAGAAGGCGTGCGCTACTTGTTCACATCTGGCTTCCCAGCGGGCAAGGTTTCCCTAAAAGGCTCCGACTACACCAAGAACAGCAAGATTGCAGAGCCGCCATGTGACGAATATCCAATGGTTCTCATCACAATTCGCGATTTGTACCACTATGACAACTTTGAAATGACGGGCAAGTCCAAATTCCTTTTGGAGCTTGACCCCCATGGCGTGTTTGAAATCAACACAGCAACTGCCGACAAATATGGCGTTAAGGCAGGGGATGAAGTTAAGCTTGTATCCCGCCGCGGCGAGGCGAAAGCCATCGTCAAAATTAACGATGGCATTGCCGATGGTGACGTGTTCTCTAACTTCCACCATCCAGACACCCACATCAACAAAGTAACCATCGCCGCCCGTGACCCATGGGCACACGAGCCAGAGCTAAAAGCCTGCGCCGTTAAAATGGTTAAGGTGTAATTAATTTCCTTAAATAGCTTGTAAAACCAAAAGCCAACGGATTTTTGTTCCGTTGGCTTTTGGTTTTGTAATTTTGCCAGAGGGGAATGTTAAGGGTTTTACAAAATTTCTTGACGGGGGTTGGGGTGGGGTGTATAATGAAAGCTGGTGAATGATAGAAAGCGGGGGTTTGTGTCTATGAAAGAACTTAACCAACACATAAAGTCAGGAAACTTTGCTACTTGTTATCTTTTTCATGGCACGGAAGCTTTTTTGATGCGCCATTGGCAAAAGCGATTGGTTGAGGCTCTTGCTCCAGATGCCAACAGTTTTAACATGGAGGTTTTGGATGGCAAAACTCCTGCAAAGGACATTATAGCGTCGGCGGAAACCTTGCCTTTTATGGCTGAACATCGCTTGATAATTCTTAAAAACACGGGGCTTTTTGAAACGGGGCGCAAAGATGACGCGGAAGCCCTTGCGAAATATATCCCAGACATACCTGAAACCACAGTAATTTTGTTTGCAGAGGAAAAAGTGGACAAACGGGGTAAGCTATACAAACGGGTTAAAGAAAGCGGTTTGGTTATGGAAGCCGCCACCCCAAGTGAAGCCGATTTGGCAGATTGGGCAATGAAAATGTGTGCCAGCCGCGGCAAAAAGCTGGGCCGTGCCGCTGCCGCCCATATGATGCGAAGCACAACCCTTGACATGCAATTGCTTCATAACGAGCTGGAGAAGCTTATAGCCCATGCAGGGGATGGTGAGGAGATTACCGTGGCTGATATTGATGCAGTCTGCACAAAATCCCTTGATGTTAAAATTTTTGCTATGATGGACGCTGTTGGGGCGGGTAATGCCCGCGCGTCCACTAAAATGTACCGCGATATGATGACCCTCGGGGAATCGCCTTTTTATATCCTATCTATGATAGCCCGTCAATATCGTTTTTACATCCAATGTAGTCATATGGCGGGAAAGGGCAGCCGCGCGCCAGAAATCGCTAAAACATTGGGGCAACACCCTTTTGCTGTTGAAAATTTTATAAAAGGTAGCCGTGGCAAGTTTATGCCCGCCCTGTTAAACGCTTTAAACCAGTGCCTGGAAACGGACTACGCAATAAAAAGCGGTCAGATGAATGACGCAACTGCTGTAGAAACTTTAATTATTAAACTTTGCACATAGGGGTGTGTATGAGAGCTGTAATCATTAGTGGTGGCACGATTGAAGATTATAATTTCATTAAAAAACAAATAAACAGCGGTGACACTGTAATTTGTGCTGACAGCGGTTATGACCATGCTGTAAAAATGGGCATAGACCCGCATATTATCCTGGGGGATTTTGACTCAATAGGCTCTGCGCCTAAAGGGGTTGCCTTGCAACGGCATCCCTCTGAAAAAGACTTAACAGATACCGAAATCGCAATAGAATACGCAAGGGGTGAAGGTTTTAAGGATTTTTTGCTTCTCGGGGTTTTAGGCAGCCGCATAGACCACAGCCTAACGAATATACTACTTTTACAGCATTTTTTAGAGCGGGGCGAAAACGCCGTTATTATCAACGAAAATAATAAAATTATGATAACAAACTCTGCATTGGAACTTAGCGAACCCGTTGGCTCAATTATATCCCTTGTTCCCTTAACAACCTGCGAAGGGGTTACCACCAAAAACCTAAAATATCCTTTGGAGGGCGCGGACATGCTTGCGGGTAAAGGGCTTGGGGTTAGCAACATTATGTTAAGTGATAATGCCACGGTTTCGCTTCAAAAAGGTCTAATGTTGGTTATTGTTGCTAAAGATTGATATATTCTATAAAAAAGTTGTTTGCATTTGATGGCAAAGGCTGTTATAATGGTTTTCAGAGGAGTTGATTTTTTGAATAAAAGCTTTAAATTAGCAGAAAAGCGCGCTTTGCCCCATATGGAGGGCGAAGGTTTTTTGTATACCCATACATCTGGGGCGCAGATAATGCATATAAAAAATTCTGATACAAACAAGGTGTTTTCGGTGACATTTAAAACACCTCCAACAGATGATACAGGCATCGCCCACATTATGGAACATGCCGTTCTTAACGGCAGCAAAAAATACCCGCTGAAAGACCCATTTATGCAATTGGCAAGCGGCTCGCTGTACACCTTTTTAAACGCCTTTACCTATCCCGATAAAACCATGTACCCCGTGGCAAGCACCAATGACACCGACTTTATGAATTTGATGGATGTGTATTTAGATGCGGTGTTCTTCCCTATGATTTATGAGCGCAACACCACCCTGGCTCAAGAAGGCTGGCATTATCAGCTGGAAGATGGGGAGCTGAAATATAACGGCATTGTGTATAATGAGATGAAAGGGGCGTTAAGCGACCCTTACCGCATATTGTATAATGTGGTTGGGCGGGAGATGCACCCCCATTCTTGCCTGCGCCACGAAAGCGGGGGCAACCCAGCCGCAATTCCTGACATTACCAACGAGGACTTTATCGCCTTTCACAAAAAATATTACCGCCCTGAAAACGCCTTGATTTATTTTTATGGAGATATGGACATAGATGCTTGCTTTGCCAAGCTTGATGAGGAGTATCTGTCGAAGTTTGAGCAAACAGGGGAAATTATCAAAATCACCCCTGAGCCTTTGCTTGGCAAAACCGTTTATACCACTGGCGAATATTCTGTTACAGAAGGGGATGACCTGGAGGATAAC
>WQSI01000136.1 GCA_009787945.1 Defluviitaleaceae bacterium | reverse complement strand
AATGCTAAAGCCAGTGGTTGACCCTTCGCTGTTTTTGAAAAGGCACTGCCACGCAAAGGACATTGCAACACAGGTGGCGGTTAGTACGAAAAAGCTCACAAACACACCTAAAGCCACTGTTGCCGTCCAATCTCTCAAAAGCATACCGAGGGCTGCCACCAGAATCAGCTGAACCGTCAAAGGTATCATGGAGCATAGCAGATTTTGAGTCAAATAGTTCCGCATGGACACAGGACCCATTAAAATGCGGGTTATCGCCCCATCTTCTCTGTCACTAATAATGTTTTTTGACATGGTGAAGGCCCCGAAAATTATTATAAAGGCAAGAATGGCAAAGCCGAAGGGATGACCGCCAAAGGGGGCTTGCTCCCACAAAACAGGTATAAACATCAGTGCCAAAGGCACAATTGAATTAAGCACTAAAGAAACTGGGTGACGCAAACTGCGCAATAGTGCAAATTTGAAAATTGTCATTATCTTCCACTTCTCCTTCCAAGGATTGTTATCAGGGCAAACGTTGCCACGATGATAACGGCTAAAATTATATTAGGTTATTGTATACATCATTACACAAACCCTGCATCCGTGCCATCACCCGATTGGCTTCGGCATCACTATCCATCGTAGGGGCGCATATTATGCGCCCGATGCTGGGCAAACGTACTCTACGTTATCATAATCTTTGCTGGACAACGGGCGCATAATATGCGCCCCTACGGGGTGTTGTGTAAAATTGCCATACTGTCCAAACTATATTGTTTTGCGATTTCTTCCAAGGATTGTTATCAGGGCAAACGTTGCCACAATGATAACGGCTAAAATTATAATATTTGTGATGATGAAGTCGCTTGGGTCTGGTATAAACCCTGACTGATACTGAACATCTCGCTGCAATGCCGACCACGCAAGTGCCAAGGGATTAGAGCGAGTCATAAGAAACTCTGCAAAGGGCGAATCTCCAAAGCTAACCAACAAACCACCGCTTAAAAACATCATACCAAAGCAGATTATTGCTGAAATGCCGTCTGCTGATTTGCGGGTTTTTGCGATATAGGGCATCAGAATACCTTTAAGTTGAGCAAGAACGGACACCATCAACACCATAACAGCAAGCAGCCAAAAGCTTGGGTAAACATTGTCTGGGAAAACCAAATATACAACGGTGAAGATTGCGGCAGCCTGGAAGATGCTGAAAATCCAGTTGTTTATTAACGCGCCTGCGAAAAAAGCTTTTTTCTTTATGGGTGCCATGTACAGGCGGTCTGCAACGTTCCCTCGCAATGTTGTGAAAATGTCATAATACATCAATTCACTGCTAAAAAACTGGAAGGACAGGATAAACAAGGTTACTATAATTCCTACAGGGGCGAAGTTGCCAGGTCCAAGCCCTAGGTTTGCCACGGCGTTTATAAGGGTCAAGCCCACGGGCAAACCTAGGTATAACGCCCAGACGATAGGTCTGCGGTATGTTCGTATGGCGTAGTATTTGAAAATGTGCAGAAACTCCTTCATAGCTTCCGTTCTCCCTCTAAACTATGTTGTTTTACGCCTTCTCCCAAGGATTACCACCACTGCAAACAGCACCACCATAATAATCCCTAAAATGATTAGGTTGGTTGTGATAAAGTTGGTTGGGTCTGGGATTGTCACTTGTAAATCTCCTGATAAGTAACGCTGCCAAGCTGTGTCCTGCTGTAAAGCAGACCAAGCAAGAGCCAATGGGTTGGAGCGAGTCATCAAAAATGTTGCAAATTCGGAGTCGCCAAAGTGTACAAGCAAGCCGCCGCTTAAAAACATCATTCCAAAGCATACAATGGCAGAGATGCCGTCTGCGGACTTGCGGTTTTTAGCGATTAAGGGCATTAGCGCGCCTTTAAGCTGGGAAAGGATTGATACAATCAAAACCATTATGCCAAGAAGCCAAAAGCTCGGGAAATATGCCTCTGGGAAAACTAGGTATACAATTGTAAAGATTGTTGTTGCCTGCAAGATGCTGAAAATCCAGCTCCAGCCCACTGCGCTGATAAAAAACTTGTTTTGTTTTATGGGGGACATATATAGGCGGTTGGCAACCTCTCCCCGCAAGGTGGTAAATAGGTCAAAATACAACACTTCGCTGCTAAAAAACTGGAATGATAAAATCATTAAAGTCACCATATTGCCCACCATCTGACCTTGGGCTTCTGCCCCCATGCCTTCTGCAAGCCCAATGTTTGCCAGCACATTTACAAGGGTCAAACCCAGGGGCAAACCGAGATATAAAGCCCAAGTTATAGGGCGGCGCAAGGTGCGCAAAGCATAATGTTTCCAAATATGTGCAAATTCTCTCATTTTATTGTCCTCCTCGAATTATGTTTGATAGTCTGCTTATGCTTGGTCGTCACGCAATTTCTTGCCTGTTAAGGTTAGGAAAACATCTTCAAGGTTTGGCTTTTCTTCGCTAAAGCCTACAATGCCGCCGTTGCGCTGGGCAATTTCCATAATGCGGTTAAGGTTGCCGCTGCCTGCGCCAGAAACAATAAGGTATTGGTTTCCGTTTACGTTAACGGTCTTAACCCCTGCAATTTCCTTTAATTCCGTTGTCAGTTGGTCGCTTGCCATTGCGGCGGTTAAATGAACCCTATCTTCATGGGTGACGCTAGACATTAGCTGGTCAATTGTGCCGTCGGCAATCACTCTGCCAGCGTCCATAATGGAAATGCGGCTGCAAATCGCTTGAACTTCTTCCATATAATGGGAAGTATAAATGATTGTAGTGCCGCTTTCTGCCAGTCGCTTGGTGCTTTCCAAAATGTGGTTGCGGGATTGAGGGTCGATGCCCACCGTTGGCTCATCCATTATTACAAGCTTTGGCTTGTGAACCAAGGCGCAAGCTATGTTTAGCCTGCGTTGCATACCGCCAGAGAAGGTTTTGGGGCGTTTCTTGGCGCGGTCGGCAAGCCCTACAAAGTCTAGCATTTCTGCCACATTGTCATTAAGCTCCTTGCCTTTCAAGCCATACAGCCCGCCGAAATAGCGCAGGTTCTCAAGAGCTGATAAGTCGCTAAATACCGTAATTTCTTGGGTAACAAGCCCAATGTGACGGCGGATTTCTAAATTGCTGACGCTTTGAGCCTTTCCAAAAACTTCCACCGTGCCGCTGTTTGCGTCAATCAGCCCGCAAAGGGTTTTTATGCAAGTGGACTTTCCCGCGCCGTTTGGACCAAGAAGCCCAAGAACTTCACCCTCTGCCACTGTCAAATCTAAATGGTCCAAAGCTGTAAAATCACCATATCTCTTAATCACGTTTTTCATATTTACCATTGCCATAATCGTTTCCTCCTTATGCTTAGTCGTCGTTTTCTTATTCTTAAACATATTATACACATTAATTTTAATGAAAACCAGTGACAAATGTCACTGGTTTTAAAAAAACTTTTTCAAAACAAAAACGACCCCGAAAGGTCGCTGTGGCTAATTCTATTCAAATTCAGGGGATGCACTAACTATTGAAACCCACGTTCTTCCGCGGTTTAGCTGTAGTGGATTGCCATAGGCATCCGTCCAGCGGGTGGGGGTTTGGTGGTTGGGCTTCTCCCAATAAACACGGGTGTAACTGCCCATGGTAGCCAAATAGCCATGCCCGCTTCCCACAATGGCAACATTTCGCCGTCCTGCCTCATCCCCAGCAATTATATGGATATTAGTCACCTGCACAAGCATATTGGTTACGCTTATCTGCTCGTCAACCTGGTCATCCATATGGGGGTTGCCCCAAATGTATTTATAGTATTTGTCCGTTTGGTCATCAAAGCGAAAAACTGCACTGTGGCTAGCTATAGTGACTGTTCTTGCAGCGTTTACAATTACAGTAATTCCTCCGCCTGGCACAGGTGGGGGCAAATGCGCCAAAACTGTTCGCTCGTCAAAGAAACCGAATAAACCCAGGTTATCAGGAGCTGTCATGTCGAAATCCCTAGCTTCAGCGATTTCCAGTAGGTTTTCAGCTGATGTTACGCTAGAGTGTTCCAGTCCCCGCGTCTGCCTTCTAACGGCATCCCGCCAAAAAACTGTGCCGTCGTATCTCATGCCGTCTAAATTATCTATGCCTAAATCGTTAATTGCGGCGTACCCCGTAGGGCTGCCCCCGTGGTGAACAAACACAGCCCCAAAATCATTAGCAATTTCTGCCATATAATTTCGGCTAGAGCGCACAGGTCCAATAATCTCCGCATCAAAATCTTGAAAAATAGCCACAAGGCGGGTTGTTACCCCCTCTGCCAACACCTCAAAAATAATATCCGCCTGCATCAGCCCCGATTGGGGCATGGCGCGGGATTCGTTGTTATAAACCACCGCAAAAGGGCGGCGGGCGGCGGCTTCTTCGGGGATATACAAACCCGTAAGCGCGCTTACAGCCATACCTTCAGGAGGTGACGGCTCTGGTTCTGGTTCAGGCTCTGGTTCAGGCTCTTCAATTATTTCCTCTTCAATTTCC
>WQSI01000135.1 GCA_009787945.1 Defluviitaleaceae bacterium | reverse complement strand
CCGCCCCCAAATCCCCTATAAGCGCGAAAAAATCGCCTTTCACAGCCTTTTGCGCCATGGAAAACCCCAAATCTTCTGTATCTTGTTGTGAAAAGCTGTCAATTATCAAGTGTTTTGTCCCCCATAACAATTGCATGGTTTTCTGCCACAAACTCGTCCCCAATCTCTTTGCCCTCTAAATCAAAAACACGCCTGTAAACGTGATTGTGACGGGTTTTGCCACCCCAGGACTGGATATGGTACACGCTGTTTTTCTCATAAATTTCATAAGCAAGTTTAGGCGCGGATGATGATTGCCACGCGCCCTGCAAATGGTCATCCTTAATTTCCAAAATAAGCTGAAAGGGTTGGCTTGTTGGGTTTTCAATCATCAAATCTTTGTAATTATAAAAACAGGTTGCGTCAGAGCCAAAAAACTTATTAGGTGTGGTGTCATAGCCATGCCGATGCCGCTCTGTTATTTTTAAAGGCGTGTGCAGGGTCATCCAATACAAAAACCCTGAAAGGTGACACAAACCGCCGCCTAAACCAGAATAAAAGTTTCCGCCCCGCAAAACAACCCCTTCAAGATAACCTTTGCGCACAGTGGGTTTCCCGATTAGCTTCCAAAAAGACAGGGTTTCTCCTGGGTTAATCACAACTTTGTTCATCTTCTCCAAAGCCAGGCGCAGGTTGGTTATTTTGTTTTGCTCTAGCTCCATAGGTACACCCGCTAAATGGCGCAATAATGGCGTTTGGTGTACAAAATGCTGGTGCTGCAGCTCCTCATTGGAAACTTTTGCAAATTTATATCCTCCAAAAGCCCATTTTACCCGCCTTTTAAGCCTATGAAAAGCCACCCCTAACTTTAATCGCAAGGGGTTGCGGGTTTTCGGCTCTAAAATATCTTTATAAATTTTCTCCATTGGGCAATTTTACCACATCATCTGCCATTTTGCAACGATTTTCTTCAATCATATTATAAAGTTTTTCCATAGCGTCGTTAAGGCCGCCAACTTCGTCAATTAAACCCACATCCACAGCTTCCTGACCAATCAAAAATGTTCCCACGTCCATGGCTAAGGTTGTGCTGTCCATCATCAATTCCGTCAGCCGCTCTTTTTTAATTTTTGCGTTGGCTATTGTAAAATTCAAAATGCGCTCCTGCATTTTGTTGAAATAATCATATGTTTGCTGTGCGCCAACCACCGTGCCGCTCATACGAACAGGATGAATTGTCATGGCGGCAGACGCGCTGATGTAGGAATATTTTGCAGCAACAGACAGCGGCACTCCAATAGAATGTCCGCCGCCCAAAACCAGGGAAACCGTGGGCTTTGTAAAATGGCTGATAAGCTCTGCAATGGCAAGCCCCGCCTCTACATCTCCGCCAACTGTGTTAAGCACCACCAACATGCCGTCAATGGAGCAAGATTCGGCGGCATGTAATAACATTGGTATCAAATGTTCGTATTTTGTAGTTTTGTGTTCGGCGGGCATGGTCATATGCCCTTCGATATGCCCAATAATTGGCAAATACCAAATATTGCCGCGAGGATTATCCTCTTTGTTTTCCAGTTTGCCAGGAAAATCAATTTGCCCCAACTGCTCTAAGTTTTCTGCTGATTTGTTATCATTTTCCATTTTATCCTCCTAAGGATGTTTGTTTACAGTATTTTTCCGATTTTAGGACAAAATAATCACCTTTAGCTTGAAAAGTAATTAAGGTTGTGGTATGATATAAAAGGACCTTTTTTGAAGGGAGGTTTTTGCGCTGAAACCAAATGTTATGGTATTATCCAAAGACATCGTTATAAAAAACATTTTTGAAGCAGAGTTTGCCAAGGCTGGCTGGGGAAGCAATGCTCGTTTAAACACCATTTTCGACCTTGTGCCAAATTTGCGCAAAGGTGCGGTAAATGTTTTAATTTTTGATACTGAAACTGTATCCGCCTCGCCTAGTGGCCTTAAAAGCCTTGTGGATGGTTACAGCGTTTTTGTTATTTTGGTGGGCATCAAAACCGCCGTTCCTTATATGACAAGCGGCACAAGGGGCGCTGTTGCCAAGCCCGACAGTGATAACGCTTTTGCGAGGAGGGTTTTTATCCGAAATATATTTGACCGTATAGATACTTATGGGCGGGTGGTTGCTCCTGCTCCCCTTTTGGACACTCGTCTGGCGGCAAATGTCACTGACCAAGTTATTGTTATAGCCGCATCTACAGGCGGCACAGAGGCTCTTGTGTCTTTGTTGACCGCCCTGCCTGCAAATGTGCCGCCTATTCTTATTGTGCAACATATGCCAGGTGGTTTTACCACCCAATTTGCCGACCGCCTTAACGTCATTTGCAAATTTGCCGTAAAAGAAGCAGACAAGCGGGATTTGGTAAAGAAAAACCAGGCACTGGTAGCACCTGGCGGGCTTCATATGAGGGTTAAATCTGAAAACCAAAAATTAATTGTGGAATGCGCTCCTGGGGAAAAGGTTCATGGTGTTATCCCTGCCGCCGACGTTACTTTTAACGGAATGGCAGAATTTATGGGTAAAAACGTGATTGGGGTAGTGCTGACAGGCATGGGGCGCGACGGCTCACGGGGGCTTTATAATTTGAAAAAGCGCGGAGCTACCATTTTTGCCCAAGACAAGGAGTCTTGCGTGGTGTATGGTATGCCAGACGCAACCGTAAAGCTTGGCGTTGTTGACTACCAAATGCCACCAGAGCAAATTGCCGCAAAAATAGCCACTATGATTTAAAGAGCGCACAATTGTGCGCTCTTACATTTAAAAACCATTAAAAACTATACACTACCCGAACCATAAGTAAAACCTCTGCCGTGGACATCCGACACCACATCTGTAACAATAAATGCTTGTTTGTCGTGGCGCGCCACAATTTCTTTTAACTTTCTGTAGTCGCTGCTGTCTAATGTTACCATCAACATAGGGGTTTGCTCATTATTAAAGCTACCAGTTGTCGGAATGGTTGTAACAGACTTGCCAAGCTCTTTCATTGTGTCCGCTATAATTGCCTCTGAAAATTTGCTTATAATATGCACGCGCTTTTTCTTGCTGATACCGTTTTCAATATAACCCATAACAACCATGGTAATGAAAATGGATAGAACCGCGAAGAAAAACGCATCAAAGTCGAAAATAAACAGACTTAGAACTACCACAACACCATCTGTGATAAACATGCCAATAGAGGGCTTTAACCCAGTGTATTTTTGTAAAATAAGAGGCGGAACTGCCGTTCCTCCGCTTGATGCCTTGTTTTTGTAAAGGATAGACACGGCAACGCCAAAAATAACGCTACCAATAACCATCGCAAGCATCCTGTCCTGCACAATGCTCGTGCGAGGAATGATGCCGATAACCACAGGCAAAAGCCCCGCGCCGATAACAGTGTTTATAAACACTTCCTTGCCTAAAAAAATTAACGTGGCAATAACAACAATGCCGTTGCCCACCCAAACTGTGATGTTGCGGTCAATTTCTAGCGCAGAAGACTCTAGAATAATGGCAAGCCCAGTAAGGCCGCCTGCGGCAATATCATGGGGTGCCATAAACATATTTACCGCCACGGCGATAAGCACCAACGAAAAAATAATCCACCAAAGGCGAATGATAAATTGTGTAACTTTAGAATTTTTCATATTTTCAGCTCCTTTGGACTAAGTTTAAAGCAAACAAAAGAGTTTGTCAAGGAGATTTTATGAGAAAACCAGAAAGAATAAAAATGGTGCTGGCAGCATTAAATGAACGCTATCCCGAAGAAACTGTATGTTACCTTAATTACAGCCAACCCCATGAGCTTTTGATTGCCACAATCTTGTCAGCACAATGCACCGACGACCGCGTAAACATTGTCACGGCAGAATTGTTCAAGAAATACCCAACCCTGGAAGCCTTCGCAGAGGCGGATTTATCCCAAATGGAGCAGGACGTAAAGTCAACAGGATTTTACCGAAACAAAGCCAAAAACATCATTGCCTGCGCACAAATGCTGCTTGCAGATTTTGGCGGCGAATTACCAAGCGAGGTCGAAGAATTAACCAAGTTAGCAGGGGTTGGGCGCAAAACCGCCAATGTGGTACGTTGCCACATCTTCGGGCTACCTAGCGTGGTTGTAGATACCCATGTAATGCGCATTTCCGCGCGCCTCGGGCTAACCCGCAACACCGACCCCGTGAAAATCGAATTCGATTTAATGAAATGCCTCCCAAAATCCACATGGATACGATATAACCACCAAATCATCGCCTTCGGGCGGGAAATTTGCAAAGCCCCAAAAGCAAAATGCAGCCTTTGCTTTATGACAGAATTTTGCCCATCATACAATAAATAAACGCCCTGCAACCCATGCTGCAAGGCGTTTTTTCTTTAAGTTGTGTTAGATTGCGTTGTGGGTAAAGCTTACAATCGCACTTAGCGGAATTTCCGTTACAGCACCTAAGAAGTCGCTGAAGCCGCCGTAGCCAAAGCCGCCGCCAGCGCAACCGCC
>WQSI01000134.1 GCA_009787945.1 Defluviitaleaceae bacterium | reverse complement strand
CATCCCCACCGATTTTGCTGATGTCCACACGGTCAATACGACCTTCCAGCAACATTTTGGCATCTTTCGACAGCTCTATTTCGATAGGGGAAAGGGTTACGTCGCCCCCTGTCTGTTGTCCGCCAAAAGCCACTTCATTGTAAGCCAAGTCGAAGTTGCCGCGGCTTAGATGGTTGGCAAGGGCAAGGGTGGAAGCTTTGCTAATTTCCCGCATTTTGGCGGCAAAGTGCATGTATTTACCAGAACTGTGAAATTGATAGTTGACTGGGCTTTCCAAAACGTGGTCAATAGCTTGTTCTACCAATTCAGCCACCTGATTTTCGTTCCTTGCCCCATCAGGTCCAATGCGCTTTAAAATGTCACCAAATCTCGACAGGATGTCGTGGTAGATATTGCCAATGTCCATATTAGCAATGTCGTAAATTTTGCGGGGTTTTGCCCGTAAATTGTACTCTGCAAAATAGGAGAAGGGGCAAGCCGCATAGCGTTGCAATTTGCTGGCAGAAGTGCGTATATTGGGGCGGTACAACGCCTTAACAGATTGTGCAGATAATTTAGCGTCATAAGTAAAGTTTAAACTAGCTCTCATTTGGGCGATTTTGTCTGTAAAGTCTGGATGTTTTACAAAAAAGTTGTATGCTTGCGTGTGCTTTAGGCAGGCAGTTTCGGCAGAGGTGGCAGATTGCCCCAAAGCCAGGGTCATGTCGCTAAAAGCTCCTTGAGGGCTGGAAGCTTCAAGGTCATTTTGGCTTAGGTTGGGGAAAAGGTCGTAAATTCGATTTAAAAGGCGGGAAGGGCTTGCCCCTTGCCCTTCCAGATTGCCAGCGGGGTAACTGATAGCCAAAAATTCGCTTGGCTTGCTAAATCCCGCATAAATCAAGAATTCTTCTTCATAAATTTGGGCGGTGGTGTCCTTTGCCAGGGTCAACCCCCCTTGGGATACCAAAAACTCTCGGTCCTCATCACTGAAAAGCCCTGCGTCGTTGGGTTTGCCTGGCATTGCCCCTTCTTTCGCGCCTAAAATCAGCAGAGCCTTAACCTCGCCAAAGCGAGAGCGGCGCAAATCCCCCAAAACAAGCTGGTCAAGAGAGGGGGGAGCAAGCCCTAAATCCATAATCCCTGCTTCTAAAATTTTAGCAAAATCGGCTATGGTTTCCTTCTGTTTTCCAAGAATTTCCACCATTTTATCTAGGGTGTCCATAAGTTTGTTCCAAATTTGTTCATGCTCTCTAAGGGCTTGATTGTTGCCTGTGGCAAGTGCCGTATCCATCCATTCTTCAAGGATTTCTGGCATGTTATTTGCGACTAAAAACTCATATACGCCTCGCCCAAATTCTTCCAGGGCGAATTTTTTGCGGCTTGTGAACTTTTCGGTAAGGGGGCGCATGATGCCCAACGCCCACTCACGAATTATGTTGATTTTGTGCAGTTCTTCCTCATCACCTCGGGCAAATTCCTCTTGCCATGCTCGCCATTTAATATTATGAGCCAATACATAATTTTCCAATTGGTCTATATCATCACGATTGGCAAACATAGGCAGGCGCAACAGGCGGAAAACCGCCTCATAAGCCCAATTACTGGAAATTACACCGCAGGCGGCAAAAACCATCTCCATTAGCGGGTGGGATAGGGTGCTTTGGCGGGCATCCACAAAAACAGGTATTTCGTGGCGGGAAAAAATTGGCGGCAAAAACTTTTCGTATTCAGATAAATTTGATGCAACCAGGGCTATTTCGCTGTATTTATAGCCCCGTTTGCGGGTTAGGGTGGTGACAAGGCGGGCGGCGTGGTCAATTTCTTCAAAAATGTTTTCCCTGTGGAAAATGTGGATGTTTTCGGGGGTTTGGTCATATATTTTGTTGGATATGCCCAAAAAGTTTTTGCACAAAAAGCCCAAGTCTGGGGCTTTAGCGTGACGGTGATGCTCCCCGCAAACATGGGTTTTCTCGACCTTTTTGCCAAGGCTTACAGCAAGGTCGGTTAGCTTGTTTATGGTGTCAAAAACCTCAAAATAGGCATGGTTTTTAGTTGGCATATATGTGTCCTGGGCATCGCCAGGGGCTGTTAAAGCTATTTTTAGGTTGCCCGCGGTGGAAAGCAGGGCAGACAGCACCCTCTTTTCCTGTATAGTAAAGCTTTTGAAGCCGTCTATCCAAATTTCTGCCCCCTGCAAAAAATCTGCCAAAGGTATTTTTTCTGCCAAAATGTCCAACATTTCGTCACTTGATATAAAATTTTGTTCAAGATGGCTGCGATATGCGGCGTAAATTAAATGCAGGTCGTGGAGCTTCATTGTAAGGGCTTCGTTTTCAGCTTTTTGCTTCTCTAAATCCTCTGGGTATATGTCGTATTGGTAAAATTCGGTAATTGTGGTGGCTAAGGTGTCCAAAAAACCCTTGGTATCTTGTGCTGACTTAAAATATTGCAATTTTCCAGAAAGCTCTGCCACAATTTTGCGCAAAAGCATGTATTTGCCGCTGTTTTCCAAAATGGCGCGGTTAAGCCCGCCAACCTGCCCAAAAACATAATAGGATAGGCGGTTAAAAGACAGCACCCTGGCGCGGGAAATTGCCCCCTGGGCGGCTACCGACAGCAATGCCTTTTCCGTCTGAAAGCTGGACTGCTCTGGCACAATCAAAATTAGGGCGTTGTCCCCGCCCAAAGCTTGCTTTTCCACAATTTGTTGGTGTATTAGGGAGGTTTTGCCCGTCCCTGGCTTGCCTAAAATAAATTGGATTGACATGGTTATCTCCTTAGAAGATGAGTATAGTCCAACAGTTATAGTTTGTCAATATAAAATTAAAAGCTAGTATAATTTTTCTCGGGGTGTAATAAAATGTTGTAAATACCCCAAAATTTAATAAAGGAGGCACTATGGTAAAATCACGCTTTGTTGTTTTACGAATGAAAGATATAGTCCGCACGGGGATTTTTGTACTTATCGGCATAGCCTTGTTAATCGTTTTAATTTGGGCAATTGTGCCAAATCGCGGCGGCGAACAGCATGGTCCAATGGGCAGCTTTAATCCAGGCACATATACATCGTATATTATCCTGCACAACCGCCCTGTTACCGTTTCTGTAACCGTAAGCGAGGACGAAATTTTGGACATTGCCATCTCTGATTTAGAGGAAGCGGTGGAGGTTTTTTACCCTCTTATCCGCCCAACCATGGCAAATTTAAGCCATCAGGTGATTTATAACCAGTCCACAGCGGTGGAAGCACCTTTGGAATCCCTACATACCAGTAGAATTTTACTGGAAGCCATTAACACGGCACTGCATCAGGCTTCTACTGACGTTGAGGAAGAGGCATGAAAATAAATATAAATCCCTGCGGCTAAAATTGCAGGGATTTTGTTCTTGACAACTTGCTAATATATTGGTACAATTAAATAAATACCTACAGTTAGGGGGGATTAGGCATGAACATCTCCACAAAAGGACGGTACGGACTGGAAGCCGTTGTGGATATTGCCCGCCATGGCGGAAGCGACAAGAAAATTGTTGCCCTTAAAAGCGTTTCTGAGCGGCAAGGTGTTTCACAAAACTATTTACAGCAAATTATAACAACCTTACGGAAGGCTGGCATTGTGGATTCTGTCCGCGGTTCGGATGGGGGGTATTTTCTTGCCCGCCCTGCCGAAGAAATTACGGTAGGTTCTGTTTTGCGCCCCCTTGAAGGCACTATGGCTCCTGCCGATTGCGTCGTTAATAATGATGACCCAAGTTGTAATGATGACTCTAATTGCTCATCTTGCTCCACCCGTTCTGTTTGGCACTCTATGTTTAGCACAATTAACCAAGTTGTTGATAATATTACCATAGCTGACCTTTTAAAGGAGCAGGAAAGCCCATCGGGCTGATGACAAACCTCTTTATTCGTCATTGCGGGCTTGACCCGCAATCCCGCCAGTTGTTCCTAGCCCGCTATAGTAGGGGCTGGTTAGTGCTGATGGGGTTCCGCGTCAAGCGCGGGATGACGCACTTTTTATTCGTCATTGCGCAATGATGTGTTTGATTTGTCTATAATCAAAATCCACCTGCATAGCACAGGTGGATTTTATTGTATTGGTCAGTTCCACGGAACTAGCAGCCATCTGGACCTCAGCCATCGACGGTTTTTGGTTCGATGGGCTGAAAGCCAATGTCTGAAATTTCGTTCATAATTTCTTTAAAGCTTACAACATTAGGGTCAAAAGTAACTGTCACTTTCCCTCTGTGGGATTGTGCCGAGGCTTCCTCTGCACCCAAATCTTTTAAGGCGTTCACGACGCTTTGCTCGCAACGGCCTCAAGACATGCCAATAACATCAAAAATGACCTTTTCCATAATAATTCATCCTTTCATTTGTGCTTTTTTATTTAGCTTCATTAGCTTCATTGGTTTCGTCATCAGCGACAATATGCTCTTCGCCAATTTTGGCAAGACCAACTACAGTAACACCTTCATCAAGGTTAATAAGCTTAACGCCGCCAGTGGCGCGCCCGATGGTGCGAATGTCACCGATGCGGATGCGGATTATCACCCCATT
>WQSI01000133.1 GCA_009787945.1 Defluviitaleaceae bacterium | reverse complement strand
AGCCACAACCCCCACAAGCCTGTCGCCGTCCATAATGGGTGCGGCAGATGTCATAACTATTGGGGCTGTTGGCGTTGGCATGTACAGCGTGATTGTTTCCCTGCGAAGCCCAGCAGAAATGGACGGTCCAGCACCTACAAAGTCCCCGTACACATCACGCAAAGCAGAGCGGGCAAAGGCAATACCCTCAGTATCTGTAACAATGATGGATGTTGCACCCCAAAGGGCTTTTTGGTCAACCAAATATTGCCACGCGCCCAATCTATCGCCGCTGTCAAGGGTGCGGATAAGCTCTGCACTGCTTCCAAGTGCCGTAACTGATATAAATGTTTGATGTTCAAGCGAAGATAGATAGGCTCGAACTGATTGAGTAGTCGCCGCCATTCTTGTATCTTCCGCACTATTTACAAGTCCTGCGGTAGTGAATGATACATAAATAACAATCGATGCGATTATTAATGCTATAACCCCGATAATCGGGATTATAATTTTGGTTTTTAAGCTTTTAAACATAGTCATTCCCCCCAAATGTTAATTAATTATAACTTGCTTTGTCAACTCAAATGCACTAAAGAAATATGGATAATAATAAGCATTGTGGCTGATGGCAAGAAAATGTTGTTGCCCCATCATGTCATAAAATGAAATTATGTTAAAAAGATATGGGCTTGTAAAATTATTAAGCAAAAGTACCTCGCCTGTATCAAGTGTGTCTGCTACGTTAAAGCGCACTGTTCGTATAAACGCATCTTCGCCTAGCAGGTAGTCATGCGCTATGGTAAAGCGGATGAGCGACACATTGTGAATGGGCAGGCTTGCAAATAGCTTTACCTGCATATCGGAAACAGCATCCCACACTTGCCCATGGTCTACTTCGGTAATCCTAAAACCATCAAAATGTGTAGCTCCTGCTTGAAACACCGATACGAGCGTGCCGCCAAATTCTATATGCCACCCGTAAGAATCATCTTGACTTACCATTGACGCAAGCTCTGCATCGACTTGTGGGGCAACTGCAAACACGCTTGTACTAGCAACAAGCAGCATTACAGCGCAAGTGACCAGTAAGCCAGACTTCTTTTTTCGAGTGTCTAAAATAGAGGAAATACGGCTTTCTATGCCTTTTTTGCCTTTGTAGAAGTTTGTTGATAGGGCTGTTTTGATTTTTGTTTGATATGCAACAACGCCTATCAAGGCTTCGCCATATGATTGGCGTGTGCAAGCATCCGTACCATGCACAACCTCGGCATCGCAAGAAACCTCACAAAGCATGTCAATCACACGGGCGACCATGTGAATAACCGGATTAAACCAATGCAAAGCCGTTGCAAAAACCACCAAGTATTTGTATATCAAATCTTTTCGTTTGCAGTGGGTAAGCTCGTGACTCAAAATAAAGCGAAGTTCGCTTTGCTCCATATCCGCCCTAGGCAAGAATATTTTGGGTTTTATTATGCCGATTGCCATGGGGCTGCCAAATGGCGATATATGCAGCGACACACGCTCTTTTATCCCCATTTCGGTTTTAATGCCCTCAAAAGCGGCTAATACTCGGCTGTCAGTAACTTCCTCGCTCCATCTGCCCACAGCTTTAATGAAAATTAAATGCCTAACAATATGATAGACAAGAAAAACTGCAGCACCAACAAGCCACGCCAAAAATGCCAACTGCCACCAAAAAACATTGCGGGATTCGACACCTGCTTGAGCCTCTGTTGCGATTCGCTCAGCCTCAACGCGCTGCTCTATGGTTTCTGCATAAAACATAACGATAGGCGCAGATGGTGCGGGAATCTCCCAAATCACAACATCATTGCCCAAACTTGGTCTAAACGGGATGATGAAGCCAATTATGATAATAAGCCATATGTAATACTGCCATTTTGCCGAGTATCTGCGAGAGAAAAGCTGCGCAAATAGCATGTACAAGGCCGCAACAGCCGACATAACGACCGTGCAAACCAGCAGCGCAATCATAAAACTCTGCACACTATTCCCTCCCCTTTTTTAGCAATTCTGTCAATTCCGAAATATCTTCATCACTCAATGCTTTGTCTTTGTACGCGGCATTTATAAATTTTAGCACCGAATCGCCATGAAATTTTTTCACAAACTCCCCTGTTTCAAATGCCAAATAATCCTCTTTATCCACCAGCGGAAAAAAAGTGCGCTCCTTGCCGTTTTTTTCAGTACGCAAAAACCCCCGCTCAACCAGCCTAAGCAAAAGCGAAATTGCAGTCTGTAGCTTCCAACCCTCCTCGTTGCCATGCTGACTCATAATAATATTGGTCGTAATAGGCGGCTCGTTTGCCCATATAACCTTCATCACAGCAAACTCCGCATCTGGCAACTTCTTCATCTTGCCCATAACTACCCAGCTCCTTTCATAATTCTAGACGACTGCCTATTATAATAGTATACAACTGTCTACAATGAATGTCAAGAGGAAATTTTGTCCATCAATCAATTTAATATGTAGCTGCGTCAAACATAGGTTACACTTCTACACTCCCTGTCCAGTGGAGCTTCATTTAAAAGCTTGACTAACGATGTATTTTATTGTATAATTATGGTTATAGATTTAGTAAAGACTAGATGTTTTTTGGGTAATGCCATCGCCAACGGGAAAGAGCGGTCTATGCAAAGATAAGGAGGGTGTTGATTATGTGTAATTTTCCAGGATTCTTGGGGTCTGCCATCGGCATTTACGAGTTTCTGTCTAGCCGATTAACAAAGGACGAAAAGGTCATCAAAAAGCAGATTAGAAGACATGTGGAAAGCATTTGTTACGAGGTTAACAGGGAACATAATGAATCTGGTAAAACCGAGGATTATGTTGAGATTATCACTAACCCCATGATAAAAGTGATAAACAAAGCAGTTATCGGGCTTTTTGATAGAAAAGAGCATATAAGCAAGAAAAGCATTAGAGCTGAACTGGAGAAGGAGCCGCATGACATTCCAGAACATATCAAAGAGCAATTGTTAGAGCAGTTAGAGCTGGGGCTGGGAATTTCTTTTGAGTTTTGCCAGTTGAATTTTGACGCTTGGTTGGAGCGAAGTTTTGATGAAGTGAAATTTATTATGTACGAAATAAGGGATGTGGTCAGCAAAACCCACGATAATACCTTGGATATTATAGCGATGGTTGAGGAGATACTCAAAAGGATGTCTCCAGCCAATCCAGCCACATCTCCACCTGCATCGGCTTTCAACCTACCAACCAAAAACCCCAACTTCAAGGGACGCAAGGAAGCCCTTGGCAAAATTTCCACCGCCCTTGAAACCCAAAACAAATTCGCCCTAACGGGCCCTGGAGGTTTTGGCAAGACCCAGATTGCCGTTAAATACGCTTATGACAATTTGCATAGGTATAAACATGTTTGGCTTGTCAATGCGGACAGCGTATCTTTGATAGAACAGTCATATAGGAACTTTGCCCAGCGCATTGGGGAGGCGGGGGCCTCGGACATGAAATCGGATGAGATTTTGCATTTTATTCAGCGATGGTTTGCCAGCAATGATGGATGGCTGTTTATTTATGACAATGCTGAGGGGGTTGGGGGGCAGGATTTGAATAAATATCTGCCCCAGGATGGACTAAAAGGACATATCATCATATGCACAAGGGACACAAAATATGGCCATGGTGTTGTTGATAAGTATGAGGTTGGTGTTTTTACCCAACGCGAAGCCACAGACTTTTTGGGAAATGCCCTTGCAAAAGGGGGCGTACATATAACAGACAAAGAAGCCGAGGACATTTCGCACAGGCTGGGCCGTCTTCCCCTTGCCCTAAATCTTGCCGTCCTCTATCTTTACAACAACTCAACCACCACATCATGCTCTCAATATATACAATTGCTTAAAGAACATGGCATGGAACTTTTAGACGACCACAAAAGCATGGATTACGACGAAACCATAACAGCCACCTGGAAAATCTCCATGGATAAAATCCAATCAGAAGCTGCAAAACAACTCTTTAACCTATGTGCCTATTGCGCCCCTGACCACATACCCCTAGCAATGTTTATTGATGGCAGGGAATATTTGCCAAGCCCGCTTAAAGAGGAGCTTGAGCCTGATAATGTGCGCGGGCGTAATAAGTTATTGGGTGAGCTTAGCAAATATGGATTGGTGAGCTTGGATGTGATAGAAACAGCCGTCAAAGGGGATGGAAGCGAGCATGGTTTTTTATCGATACATAGACTTATCCAGGAGAATGTGAGGGGGATTCATGGGGATGATGGCAGATGGTTGCTTTGTTGTCTGGATATAACCCATAATACCTTTGCTTATAATTTTGGTGATGTGCTTTCTATGACTAGGTTTAAGCATAATGTACCCCATGCAGGGCAGATTGCGGATTATGTTGTGGAATTATTTGGTGAGGATGATGAGCTTCAAGTGAAGGCGGGATGGGTATATAATAGGGCTGGCTTTGGATTGACCCATGAAGGCGACTACCCCAAAGCATTGGAGTGGTATTATAAAGCTTTGGCTATCGCTGAAAAAGTCCTAGGTCTTGAACATCCACATACTGCAACAACNNACAAT
>WQSI01000132.1 GCA_009787945.1 Defluviitaleaceae bacterium | reverse complement strand
GGGATTTCCTGACCTGTTATTTCTTTGAAATATTCGGCAACTCCAATAAGCTCTGCTGAAATTTCCTGAGGGGTTAGCCCTGGCGAGCTTTTGTGGCGAACCGTGTGATTGCCCACAATATGACCCTCGTCCACCATGCGGCGCACCAATTCGGGATTGTCTTTGATATATGGCTTGGTCACAAAAAATGCCGCAGGCACATTTTTTTCTTTCAGAACATCCAAAATAACCTCTGTGAAGCCGTTTTCGTAGCCTTCATCAAATGTCAAAAAAATTTCTTTACGCTCTGTGTCGCCTAGATAAAAAGTGTTATATTTTTCCAGGTCAAAACTGGCATCCCACCCTGGGGCTTGCCCTTCTAAACCTGGCACAAAATACCAACTCTTAAAATCATTTGGGGTTGCCGTTGCAAGAATCAATGTTGCTATACCACATAAAATCAAACTCTTCATACCATCGCCTCCATTTATAATATTTAGCTTGGCACGAAAGGACAAAAATATTCAATTGTCACAAAACAAAAAGCGCAGCTATTCGCTACGCCTAGATTGTCCTACAACGTCATCCCGCGATTGACCCGCGATGACGAATAGAGGGCATTAATTACCCATTAATTCTTCCATTAAATTTATAGCTTCCAACAACTGCACATCATATTCTTGCTCCAGAGTTGACAGACGGTTGGTAAGCTCCGCTGGCATTTCCACATAATGAGTTGGCACAATGCCCTCGCCATTAATGCATATACCCGCAGGGGTGAAATACCTAGCAATTGTCACCTTTACAGCCGCACCGCAGGGCAATGGAAACACATTTTGCACAAGACCCTTGCCGAAGGTGGTAGTGCCCAGAAGCTCACCAACGCCAGTATCGCGAACTGCCCCGGAAAGGATTTCGGAAGCCGATGCAGAGTTTCCATTAACAAGCACAACCAAAGGAATTTCAATTTGGCGCGCGTCAGAATAGGCATTGGTGCGCCTTCCCCGCGCGTCCTCTGTGTATGTGATAATGCCCTCAGGCACAAGAACGTCCGCAATAGAGTTCACCACGTCCAAAAGCCCGCCAGGGTTGTTACGCACGTCTATAATCAAACCTTCGATATTTTGACCCATCAAATCTTCATAAGCGTTGATAAATTGGTCATAGGTTACGCGGTCAAACTGGGAAATGCGCAAATAACCGATGTTTGTGTCCTCAATAACACGATGGCGCACAGTTTCCACCTGGATAATGTCGCGTACTATGGTAATATCCAGCGTAATGTCCTCACTCTCCCGCAAAACGGTGATGGTTACTGGTGTTCCACGCTCTCCGCGCATCATGCCGATGGCTTCCTGGGTGCGCTCGTTACCAAAAACTTCCACCCCATCCACACGGATAATTTTGTCACCAGGCAACACGCCAGCACCAAAGGCAGGGCTGCCCTCAAAAGGCGAAACCACCAAAATGCGCCCGTCGGCTGGGTCTGTTGCAATGCTTACGCCAATGCCCACAAACTCCCCCTGGGTGTTTTCGCGGAAGGCAACAAAAGCATCACTTGACAAATAGACGGTGTAAGGGTCGCCAGCACCGTAAACAAAGCCCGCAAACATCACATCAAGGGCGGTTTCCAAATCAAAATCGCCAATGAAATTGTGGTTTATGATGCGGTAAATATGGCTTAATTTTTGGCTTACCTCTTCCGTGTTAAGCCCGTCTGCCGCCGCCTGTTGCTGTCTTGGGGCAGATGTAGGCAAAAACTGGAAATCAATCGGCATGAAGGCAACCCACGCGATAACCGCTAAAGCCAAGCCAGATACCATACCCAAAAAATAATTTGCTTTCTTTGACATATATCTCCACACTCCTTATTTGTACTTGTGTTGACAAGTTATTTTCATGTATATTGTCCTACATCACCCATTATACATCATTTGGCTTACTTTGGCAAGAAAAACCGTTAATTGGTTTTGATATGCCTTTGAGCCTTGGTTAAAGCACTTTTCGGCAACTTGTTTCCAGGGTCTTGGGTTTTCGACTTTTCAAAAAACTTAACCGCCTTATCATAGGCTTGTTTGTTAAAATTATGCGCTCCCAAATTGTAATTTATCGCTGACATTGTAGGCTTTTTCGTCATCTGGAATATTATATGCCCAAGACCAAGCAACGCCGCCCCCATGCCCCCTAAAATAATGCCCACAGTTTGGGTCATAAGGCTACCCAGCATCAACATAAGCCCGATAAAGGCAAAATGCAATTTTATGCCGATTGGACCATATGGCACAGTTGGGTGGGCTGGTTTTGCGGGCTTGCTAGTTTTTTCCTTGGGAGGTTTCGCCCCTTCTGAAACCTTGGCAATGGCTTCTGCAAGCTCCGCCTGCTCTGCCTTTCGCATGGCTTTGGTTTTCTCCATAGGCTTTGGCACACTAGCCTCTTTCAGCATATGAAATTCGGAAATCTGCTCCCCCACCAATTTAAACATAATATACACATTTTTAGGCAGCGGGCGACCCTTTGCAGAACGCACCTTTTTGGAAATATGCAAAATATAATACTCATTTTGGCGATATAAGTCCATAGGGTTTAGGACGATAAGGTTTCGGCTTGCGTCATAGGTTATTAGGGTGTGCAAAATGTACCCTGTGGTGTCGGTTACGTTCATCGTCCTGCGCGAAACGGTTTCCTCGTCTAAAGGGGTGTTAAAACGTATGTACCAATACACCGTGCCGCCAGGGTCTGTAATATTAGTAGCAATTTTGGTTTTCATATTAGGGTCGGTGGATTTCATAACGAAATTTTCTGTACTCATCTTCCCTTGTTGCACAGCTTCCTGCCTTTGGTTTTCATCCACGGGGCTACGCCTCCTTGCTACGGTATTCCTCATACTTCGCATCTGTCTGCTCTTGGGTAACTGTGTTAAAAAAACCAATAGGACTAATCGCCGCTTTGCGGAAATATTCAGCGGCGGCGGTAAAGTCGCCATCCTGCTCTGTAATAATGCCCATGTAGTAGTTGCTGTCTGCCAAGGTGTCCTTTAACGACAAGGCGTGGACAAAAGCCTCCCGCGCCTCTTCAATCCTATCTTCCCTATAGCGGATTTGCCCAAGATTATCCCAAGCGGCGGCATGGTCTGCCTCTTCATCAATGGCAATATTTGTTATTTCTAAAGCCTTTGCCAAATTACCATCAACCATATATAAAAACCCTAGGCTTACCAAGGTTGGGGCGTTTGTATACTCCTGACTGGCGCGCATGTCCTCTAAGGTTTTGATTGCCGCCTTGGCATCCTTGTTCATCCAATGGCAGGTTGCCTTAGAAATGGTGGCAGACCGTTTGTCAACAGGGTTTCTGGACAGCTCAATGGCTCTATCAAGATATTTAAAGGCATCATTTGCATTTGTGTCCTCCCTCATTAAAATTAAGGCGAGGTATATGTGGCTGGCGGGGCTTTTCGTGCCGCTGTCCACGGCTTTTTGCAATATGGTACGCGCCCTGCCCAGGTTGCCCGTCAAATAAAAATAATTACCCCGCAATGACATAATAGCCTTGCGGTTGATAATATATAAAGTTACGATGACAACGGCATAAACCGCCAAAATCACCCAAAAATCCAGCCCTAAAACCAATATCAAAAGGACATAAAGCCCATAAAGACCCATGGCAGAACCAATTACAATTAAATTCCGTTTCACATTCGGCATAATTTTCTCCTTTAGCTTTCGGCACGCTTTATTAGACCTGTCCACTGCATTATATCACAGCTTGGGTTTATTCGCAAGGTGTTTCTGCGTCATCGTCACTTATCTCATCAAAGAACATGCCGCGGGCAAATGCCTTGGCATCAAAAACCTGCAAATCCTCTGCCTGCTCCCCCACCCCAATATACCTCACAGGGATTTTAAGTTCGCTGGCAATAGATAGGACAATCCCGCCCTTGGCTGTGCCGTCAAGCTTTGTTAGAATAATGCCCGTAATGTCAGCAATTTCCATAAATGTTTTAGCTTGGGATAGGGCGTTTTGCCCCGTGGTAGCGTCCAGCACCAAAAAGGTTTCTCTGTGGGCGTTTGGCATCTCCCTATCCACAACGCGGGATATTTTTTTAAGCTCTTCCATTAAGTTTTTCTTATTATGCAAACGCCCTGCCGTGTCCACAATCAAAACATCAGCATTTCGGGCTTTTGCAGAGGCACAACCGTCAAAAACCACAGCGGCAGGGTCGCTGTTCTCCTGATGTTTGATTATTGGGCAGTTTGCGCGGCTTGCCCACACTTCCAACTGGTCAATTGCCGCGGCGCGAAAAGTATCCGCCGCCGCCAGCACCACAGACTTGCCCTCAGCCCCAAAATTTGTAGCCAGCTTACCAATGCTCGTGGTTTTGCCAACCCCATTAACCCCAATAACCAAAATAACAGCAGGAACAGGCATTTCCTCGGTTTCTGACGCCGCCTCATCCATAATTTCCGCAATAATTTCAACCAAAGCCCCTTTGACCTCATGGGCATCCTGCAGCCGCTCCTTCTTAACCTTCTGGCGCAACCGCTCCACAATATCCAAAGATGCCATAGCCCCGCAATCCGCCAAAATAAGGGCCTCCTCCAACTCCTCAAAAAGCTCCTCATCCACCTTGCGAAAGCTCT
>WQSI01000131.1 GCA_009787945.1 Defluviitaleaceae bacterium | reverse complement strand
CCACCGCCAGCCACCCGACCCGCCTCGACTTCAATCAAATGCAAATTTTCAGCGATGATGGCTCTGGCATAGGGCATAGAGGGGGCTTCTGCCACCAAGCCACGCACAAAGCCCCAAATTTCATCTCGCATGGCAAGCTTTAGAGTCTGCTCCCCCTCAGAATTGTCCGCCGCCAAAATATGCAGGCGAATTACATCATTGTGAAGTCCATCCTGCCCCACTGCACCAGAAAAAACAAACAGCCCCGCAAGCCCAAACACCACAGCTCCAAGGAAATCAACCGAAAATATTTTAATTTTACTCATATGTAAATCCTCCTAAAAATAAATCCTAAAAAAATTGTTGCCAAAATTTAGGTAAATATACATTTGGAAATTGCGCAAAATAACTAGACTAATGATGGTAGATGTGGTATAATTATAAAAATTGGTTTTTACAGGAGGAAAAAATATGATAGAAATGTTAGCTCAAGCAGATTTTGAAACAGAAGTTACCCAGGTTGCAGACATGCCCGTGTTGGTTAATTTTAGTGCTACATGGTGTCCGCCCTGCAAATTGCTTGCCCCAATTTTAGCGGAAATATCAGAAGAATTAGGGGATAAAATTAAATTTTTAAAAGTTGACACTGATGAGAACAAGGATTTGGTAAAACAGTTCGGAATTCGCGGTGTGCCAACCATGTTAATGTTTAAAGGCGGCGAAATGGTGGAAAGAATTGCCTTTGAAGGCGAAAAGGATGACCTGAAAGCCAAAATTGCTTCTTTTGCCTAAAAACTTATTGACAAAATGGAGTATTTATTGTATAATTAATACAATAAAAGAAGGGGTGGCTGAATACCCCTTCAGTGCGCACAGTCGGCAGGCTTTGCGACTATGTATCTAAATGTTACTCAAAATGCCGCTTGCCTTTGTCCGAGGGGCGGCGTTTGTTTTTTCTCTTAGCCTTGATATGGTCAGCCACGTTGACATAAGCCACCGCACCAACAAATAACAAGTAAAGGAAATCCCAAAACGTCATAAGCTTCACCTCCTTTCTACCAAACTTTGTTCGGTGTACTTGAAGCGCAAAGCCTGCCCCCTATACGCATCCTAATTTTACAACAAAATTCGCCAGTTGTCAACAAATAAATAGCAATGAGGTGATTTTATGAGTTCAGCCACAAAAGATAAAAAAAGAAAACGCAGCAATATAATTTTGGTGTTGCTTATTATCAGCACCCTTGGTTTTGGTGCGGCGTTTTTCTTCAATTTGGGGGATGCCATAAGCTATTGGCAAGATGGAAGGGAAGCCCAAGCACAAACCGAGGTTGTGCAAGACATTTTTGCAGAACAGGTTGAGGAGGTTGTATCCCTAATAGCCCACATTACCGAAGCTCCCGCAATGGAAGAAGAGCCTTCTTTGGACTTTTTGTTCGGTGGTTTACTTGATGAAGTAAGGGAAATGACCGAAAACCCCGACATTGTGGCGTATATCACCATACCAGGCACTCAGGTGGGCAACGCCGTTGTGCAAGCAACCAACAACGACTTTTATTTGTACCACGACATTTTCCGCCGCCCAAATGTGAACGGCTCTCTGTTTATGGACTTTCGCAACACACCAGACTTTACAAATCCCAACACCATAATTTACGGGCATAATATGAACAATGGAACAAAGTTCCATAACCTTCGTTTTTACATGGGGCAGGAATTTTTTGAAGCCCATCCTAATATATTGATTATTACGGATTATGCCGTGTTTGTTTACGAAATCTTCTCTGCTTTCTCCACCCGCACAGATTTTAATTATATAGAAGTGGATTTTTACAACAGAGAGGAATTTGGCGGTTTGGTTGATGAAATTATCCGCCGAAATGTGCTAAACACAGGTATTACAGCAGATATGTATGACCGCATTTTGGTGCTTTCCACCTGTACCAACACCCGCATTGACATGCGCTATGTTATTGTTGGTCGTCTAGCGCACCAAATAGCCCGCTAAATTTGGCATAATTTGCTACTAATGTTTTATCTGCCACATACCGAAATAAGGATAAAGGACTATTTATTCCCAAGGAAGGGAGGGGCTGGACAAGTGATTACCAACTTGTTTTATCATTCGCATTATAGAGATTTTTTGACCCGCCACAGCGGCGGCAGAAATAATATAAATTACAACGGGAACATCTATAACCGTGGGCATGTTCAGCGCGCCCATATGGCGGCAGAATCTTCTGTTTTGCTTAATAAGAATAGCAGTGACAACACCCTGCATTTTGTCCGCGCCCTAACCCAAAATATGGTGCAGTTAAAAGATGCCGCCCGCAGGTTCACCCAAGACGCTAACAATCTGACGGCAGCCCGCTCTGCCGCCAGCTATGAAAAGCATCTCCAGTGGATGGATGCAGATTTGCGCCGTTTTGCCGCCACTTACAACAATTTGGGGCTTATGGCAGACAGCTCCTCCCACGCAAAAGAGCTTGGCAGGTTTCAACACACCGTCCGCAACATAACCCACGATAACAGCATTTTGCTTTCCCATGTAGGCATTGTGGAAGCTGGGGAGCAGGGGCTGACCTACCACGGCATTGGCAACGCCAGCACCCCAGACATTGTGCGCGCCGCAAGCGAAGCCTTCAAAGCCGCCTATGATGCCGCGCGGGATTTTCTAATATACCCAATGGCCACCCACATGGAATTTAGGGATTTGGGGTATTACTACAACTACACCATAGGCGACACCCCTGCAAACACCCTAAACCTGATAGAATCAGGGTTTTTAGTTGATTTTGTAATGTAATAATCATAATATTGTAGGGGCGCATATTATGCGCCCCTAAGTTTAAGGAGAGAACTTAATATGGAAAAATTTGAAAAATGGCTCAACCACCCCAACCTAGATGAGGACACCCGCGCAGAGCTTTTGTCCATAAAAGACAATCCAAAGGAAATCCAGGAGCGTTTTCATAAAGATTTGGAATTTGGCACAGGGGGCTTGCGGGGCATTATGGGGGCTGGCACAAACCGCATGAATGTGTATACCGTCCGTCGTGCCTCCCAAGGTTTGGCGGACTATATTTTGGACAAAACCACAGACGGGGCAGACCGCGGGGTGGTCATCTCTTACGACAGCCGCCACAACAGCCGCAAATTTGCGGAAGAAGTGGCAAACATCATGGCAAACAGCGGCATAACCGCCTATTTGTTTTCCGAAATGCGCCCAACCCCTCAACTTAGCTTTGCCATCCGCCATTTAGGCTGTGTGGCAGGGGTGATGATAACTGCAAGTCATAACCCGCCAGAATACAATGGGTACAAAGCCTATTGGGAGGACGGCGGTCAGCTTATCTACCCTCAAGACGAGGAGGTTATAACCTATGTAAACCGCGCAGAGCCGCTGATTTCTGCCCCGCCAGCAGGTGATATTAAGATGCTAGGCAAAGAAATGGATGATGCCTATTTAGCAGAGGTCTGGAAGTCAACAGGAGTTTCTTTGGATGGTCATGGCTTGTCTGTTGTTTACACCCCCCTTCACGGGGTCGGCAATATGTTAATGCCTAAAGTCCTAGCCACTGCGGGCTTTACGAATGTAACGGTTGTGCCTGGGCAGGCAGACCCAAACCCAGACTTTCCAACCCTAAAATACCCAAACCCAGAGGACCCTGCCGCCTTTGATTTAGCAATAATCCAAGCCGCCAAGGTTGACGCTGATGTGATAATTGCCACGGACCCAGACGCAGACCGCCTAGGGGTTATGGCGAAAAACAAAGACGGGGAATATGAGCTTTTAAGCGGCAACGCCACAGGGGTTTTAATTGCTAATTATATCCTGTCAAGCTCTGTGCTTCCCGAAAATCCAGGGATTGTTTCTACTGTGGTATCCACCCGCCTAACGGAAAAAATCGCCAAAGCCCACGGGGCGGCATATGCCGAAACCTTAACTGGTTTTAAGCATATTGCAAACCAAATCCGCAAATGGGAGCAGGAAGGCAGCACCAAATTTGTTTTCGGCTTTGAAGAAAGCTTTGGGTATATGGCGGGGGATTTTGTGCGTGATAAGGACGGTTTTACTGCCGCCGCCATAATCTGCCAAATTGCCGCCCTTTCCAAGGCAGGGAATAAAACCCTTTTTGACGCTTTAGACAATCTCTATAAAAAATATGGCTACCATGGGGAATTAGGGCGTTCCATCACCCTGCCAGGGCTTGACGGCCGCGCCAAAATAAACCAAATGATGGACGATTTGCGCAATAACCCCCCAAAAACCTTAGCGGGCATAAACGTGGGCAATCCATACACCCCCGCCCCAGACGTTCTCCACTTTACCCTGGCTGATGACAGCTGGTTTTGTATGCGCCCATCAGGCACAGAGCCGAAAATTAAGATTTATATAGGGGTGGCGGCAACCACATCAGAAGATGCCCAAAACCACCTAAACAGCCTGTCTACAGCCCTTTACGCGCATTTGGACATATAAATAAACTTGTCTATTCCCACCCAATTTAACCATCATTGCCCGACAAACGTGGGATGACGTGGTTTGGGGCTTTGTGGTTATACGCAAGGTAGGGGCGCGCATTGCGCGCCCTTTGCCCGACAAACGTGGTGTTAATGAGGGTACGCTTGCCCGACAGCGGGCGCGCAATGCGCGCCCCTACCTTGCATTGTGTA
>WQSI01000130.1 GCA_009787945.1 Defluviitaleaceae bacterium | reverse complement strand
TCAATTGGCAGTTTGGCGACATATTCAAGGGAAGAGTACCCCGAGCCAAAATCGTCCAGAGAAACCCGCACGCCTAATTCTCTTAGGTCGTTAACAACCTTTACAGTTCCGTCAAAATCCTCAACCACAATGCTTTCCAAAATTTCAATTTCAAGTTGAGAAGGGTTTACATTGTTATTTTCCAAGACATTTTTCACCGTGTCATAAATCAAACCCCCTGCAAAATGCCTTGGAGAAATGTTCACGCTTACAATAAAGTCAAAACCTTTCTCTTTCCAGAGGTTAATTTGCTTGCAAGCCATATCCAACACCAGCTCATCAATTTGGATGCCGTAATTATTCCGCTCGGCAAAATCTACAAATGCTCCTGGGTTTAGCAAGCCTTTTTCGGGGTGCATCCACCTTATCAAAGCTTCTGCCCCTATAATTTTGCCATACTCTAAATCCAGTTTCGCTTGATAAAACAGCTCAAATTGATTTTGTTCGATGGCAGTCGGCAAATTGCCGTTAAGCCACAGGGCATCGTCAGCGTCACCACCCATAAAGTTCTCGTAAATTAAATAAGTTCCTGGAGCTTCGTTTTTGGCGACGGTTCTTGCCATTTCTGCCTTCCGCAGCATCTCCTCTGCCCCTTCCCCGTGAACAGGGTGAATGGCAGCCCCAACATTTGTAGACAAATACAATTTATGTCCGTTAACCTCAATAGGTTCGCGGGTTTGCGTAACAATTGCCTCGCAATACTGGCTGACGATTAGGTTGCCCTCATAAACACAGGACGGCAAGGAAACCAGCACAACAAAATCTGCACCAGACATGCGCCCAGTAACGTTGCCGCCTTCAAAACCTTCTATATTTACAGATGCCACCGCATCAGCAATAACCCCGCTCATGGCTTTTAACGCCATGTCGCCAGTTAGCATACCAAGAGAGTCATTAATTTGCTTTAAGCCGCCTACTTTAACGCTTAAAATGGCGAATTTGCTGAAAAACATTTCAGCCATTTGCAGAGAATTTACAATGCTTTCGTACATCAAATTACGATTGGGCAAGCCAGTTAAATAGTCATTGTTTAAATAATAATCAAAGCGTGCGTCGTTGGTCTGCCCTTGGCGAGCCATACCAACCAACCGAACACAATCCTCTATAAACTTAATTTGCGGGCTGTTTTCATCAATTTCAGTATCATTATGCAAAAACATAGCAACATAGCCATAAACCGTGCTGCCGCAGGAAATGGGCATGGTTATGACGGTTTTGGGAGAATTGCCCCCGGGTTGACCCTTTGCATTATCATAAGCGACAACCATGGTTGTGGACCATTGGTTTGAGGATAAAGATTTGAATATAGGTCTTGCTGTATCTTGGTAATCACCAAAATCAACCGCTTCCGATTCAAAATAAGCGGCTTCCAATTCATGTTCAAAAGAAAAGTTGCCATTTAAAAGGGCGACAAAATATGAATCGCTAGGAGAAAGCCCCAAGGATTTGTAAAAGACAGATGCCAAAGCAGGCAACAACGCCTCAAAAGACCCACCCGACTCCTTAAAGGCCTGAAAAAAGTCAGGAAAAATATTCAAATAAGCATTCTTATAAAAATCGTCATGCCATTTGGGAGGAATCACCGATTTATCCATCCTTTCTTGTCGCCTCTACTTGCTTGGTAGTTAGACCCGTTCTAAAACCTCATTCCGTCATCTTTTTGGTCTTTCTGCCTAAATGCCGCAGCGTCAGAACCCCCGCATACCTTTGGGTATGCGGGGAACCTGCCCCCTTGCATTTAGGCAAAAATCCTCAAAAATCTGACGAAAGCAGGTTTTAGAACAGGTCTATTATAGCACAAAGAAAAAAACATGTCAAACAAAAAAGACCGATTTTTTTCGGTCTTTTTAAAATTTAAACTGATTTTAACTCTAAGCGCAACTTATCTGCAATAAGGGCGATAAACTCGCTATTTGTAGGCTTGCCTTTGTTGGTGTTGATTGTGTACCCAAAAAGACCATTGATAACCTCGATTTTCCCGCGGGACCAAGCAACCTCGATAGCGTGGCGAATTGCCCTTTCTACCCTGCTTGATGTGGTGTCCATTTTCTCGCCAATGTTTGGGTAAAGCTCCTTGGTTATAAAATTTAAAACTTCCGCATTATTTATTGCCATAATTATGGCTTCGCGCATATAATGATAACCACGAATGTGGGCAGGCACGCCAATTTCATGTAACACGCTGGTAACTTTTTGCTCTATATGTACTTGGTACGCAGTATCATTTACACGTCTTTGGTTTGCAACTTCCTCCTGCTCTGAAAGTTGGCGTATGCGCTTTATTAAAACATCAAAATCCATGGGTTTTAGCATGTAATAATCCGCACCAAGCTCCATTGCCCGTCTGGTTATGCGCTCCTGCGCCACCTCTGACGTCATAATAAAAACGGATTTGATTTTTAGCTCCTGCGCCTTTTCAAGCACCCCAAGCCCATCAATATGCGGCATCACGTTGTCGATAATGGCAACGTCAAACTCTTCTTCATTAAGGGCCTGGCAGGCTTCCATGCCGTCATATACGGCTCTTGCCACCACCATGTCGTCCTCGCGGTTAATGTAGCCCGCAATGGTGTCGTTCATCTCTCTGTTGTCGTCCGCCAGGAGAACCCTAATTTTCTGCACGTTCATAATAAATACCTCCAAAAGTTATAATATAATTGGTAATAATTACCATTATTGTTATTATAATACATTTCTACCAAAATTTCTAGCTTTTTTATTCACCAAATGTCGATAAAATTCGTCAAATCTATCGACACATTTCTACAAAAATTTACAAATGTAAACTTTATTTAACTTCTTTAAGTATAACACATAAAAAATCTTTTGACAACAAAAACTTTCATTTTTTTTCAAATTATGCTATAATATTTGTTGAAAACTTACAAAAAGGGGCATAAAACATGGAAATTACGACATTTAACGATAAAATAAAAATTACAAATCTTCGTCAATTTAATATTGGTGAGGTTTTAGAATGTGGTCAATGCTTTCGTTTTGAAAAACTTGATAATAATTTTTATAGCCTTGTGGCGTTTAGCCACACGCTTTTCGCAAAACAAAGGGGAGATGCTGCTGAATTTTGGTATGAAAACCGCAAATTGGATATTGAGGAATTTAAAGAAATTTGGGTGGATTATTTTGATTTGGAGAGGGATTATGAAAAAATCCAGCAAAAAATTGCCCAGGATGACCCCATAATGCAACGGGCGGTGGAATTTGCCCCTGGCATACGCCTACTTAACCAAGACCCCTGGGAAATTTTGCTTTCCTTTATAATCAGCGCAAACAACCGCATACCGCAAATTAAGCAGGTGATTAAAAATATTTGTGAAGCCTATGGCGAAAACTCTTCATTTCCAACGCCTGAGCAGCTGAAAAATGTTACTGCTGAGGATTTTCGGGTGCTTAAAACTGGCTTTCGTGATAAATATTTGGTGGATGCGGTGGCTCATGTTCTAGCGGGAAACCTGCCAATTCAGCGCGATGAAAGTGTTTCCACGGCAGACTTGCGCGAGAGGTTGCTTGCGGTTAAGGGCATTGGCGAAAAAGTTGCCCATTGCATTTTATTGATGGGTTACGGACGTTATAACAGCTTTCCTGTGGACGTTTGGGTGCAAAGGGTGATGGAGCGGCTGTATTTTAACGGCGAGAAAACCAGCGTTGCAAAAATTCACCAATTTGCAGGGGAAAGATGGGGAGATTATGCGTCCTTTGCCAACCAATACCTTTTCCACTACATACGCATGAACCCAGAAGCGGATTAAGGTCGGTAAACATATACCGCTTTACATAAATCCCGTCACCCTCTGCTCAATATACGTCATCCCACCCCAAAGCAACGTCACCCCACCCCCAAACAACGTCATCCCGCGCTTGACGCGGGACCCCATCAGCACTAACAAGCCCCTACGGTATGGGGCTAGGAATGACATATGGGCTCCCGTGTCAAGCACGGGATGACGTTGTTTGGGGGTAGGGTGACGTTGCTTTGGGGATGACGTTGTTCGGGGCGGGGACGTTGTTTGTGTGCGGGATGATAAGGTTGGAATGTCACGCCACAACATAACCACCCTAAAGTTTAAACTAACTATTGAAAACCCACACACTTTATGTTAAAATGGTATTTTAGATTACAAACTTGGCAATTTTTAGGAGAATGAATGAAAAAGCAAATTGATAAAGGAAATTTACCCCGCCATGTTGCCATTATCATGGACGGCAACGGTCGGTGGGCGAAAAAGTTTTTTATGAAGCGGTCGGCGGGGCATCGGGCTGGGGCGCAGGCTTTGCGCAAGCTTGTGGAGGATATGGACAAGGCAGGTTTTGAAATTTTGACGGTTTACGCTTTTTCCACTGAAAATTGGAAGCGGGATGAGGACGAGGTTGCCTATTTAATGGGGCTTTTGCATGAATATATACAGCAGTATATTGACGATAGCCAGAACAGCAACGTGCGCCTGCGCTGTATTGGCGACATGACCGCTTTGGAGCAGAGCTTGCAGGATAAAATAGCGCATATGGAAGAAATTACTAAAAACAAGACGGGGATGCTTCTAAACATCGCTTTGAATTATGGCGGGCGGGATGAGATTTTGCGGGCTGTGCGCCGCCTTGTAGCTGAGGGTGTGAAG
>WQSI01000129.1 GCA_009787945.1 Defluviitaleaceae bacterium | reverse complement strand
CTTGGTTCATGTTGTCCGTTGTTTTGAAGATGAAAACATCCCCCATGTAGATGGCGAAATTGACCCTGTGCGCGACATGGAAACCATTGACATGGAGCTTATTTTTGCTGACATGGAGCAGGTTAACAAGCGTATTGAAAAAGTGAAAAAAGAGAACAAAAGCGGCAAAGGCGGACGGGAAGAAATTTCCCTGCTGGAGCGGGTGATGGCGTGGCTGGAGGAAGAGAAGCCCGTTAAAACCATGGATATAACCCCTGATGAACATAATTTGCTTGTGGGCATGGGTCTGTTGACCTTTAAGCCTATGATTTATGTGGCAAATATTGGCGAAGAAGATTATGAATGTATTTATGGCGACAATCCCAAAAATCCAGTTATCAATAATATGCGGAAATATTTGGCCGACAAATACAGCGGAAACGAGGATGTTTTTGTGGTTGCCGCCAAGATGGAAGAGGACTTGCTGGACATGTCCGACGAGGAAAAGCTTGAATTTTTGGCAGAAATTGGCGCGACAGAGCCAGCCCTTAGCAAAATTACCGCCGCGGGATACTCTGCCCTTAACCTAATGTCATTTTTGACGGCAGGCCCCAAGGAGGTTCGCGCCTGGACAATTCCCGCAGGAACAACCGCCCACAGAGCCGCAGGCAAAATCCACACCGATATAGAGCGGGGCTTTATCCGTGCTGAAATTGTTAATTATGATGTTTTGGTGGAGAAGGGAACTTACAACGCCTGTAAAGATGCGGGTCTTGTGCGTTTGGAAGGAAAAGAATATGTAGTGCAGGAAGGCGACATTATTCTGTTCCGCTTTAATGTATAAGGCGAATTATTCTCATAAAATCTTGCCATTTTTACCATAATCTCGCCAATGCATTTTGTTTTTATATGTGCTATACTCATTCAAGAATGATTTGAGGGGGAAGCACAGTGAAAAAACTTGGCAGAAAGCAAATTTTTGGAATTTTGAGCGCGGTTGTTGCTCTTGGGGTGGCAGCAGCATTTTTTGTGCATGACAGCGCGGAAGAGGCGGCATTTGTGCCATATACGCAATTTGTAGAATGGGTAGATGAAGGCTTGGTTCAGGAAGTGGCTGTGGGGGAAGCCCCTGTGATTGCCTTTAGATTACATAATTCTGAAAATGCATACGAAACTAGCAATCCTCGCAACCCAGGGCTGACGGAGCAGCTGTTGCTGGCGGGAGTTGATGTGGTGGAGCAGGGGAGCTTTGCGGGCATCACCAGCCTGTTGCCCTTTGTGTTTTTAGGCGGTATATTTTTCTTTGCCTTCCGCGCCATGAGCAAAAATAGCGGCAAAGGCGCGATGGCTTTAAATGTATCGGCATCTGATATTAGCCAGTCTGACGTTAACTTTCAGTCGGTTGCGGGCAATGTGGAAGCCAAAGAAATGGTGGCAGATGTTGTAGATTTTATTAAAAATCCTGATAAATATGCCCGTTATGGCGCGAGAATGCCCCGAGGTATGATTTTTTACGGTCCTCCAGGTACGGGCAAAACCCTTATGGCGCGGGCGATTGCAGGCGAGGCAGGTGTGCCCTTCTTTGCCGTGTCTGGGTCAGATTTTGTGCAGATGTATGTTGGTGTGGGAGCTTCCCGTGTGCGGGAGCTGTTTAAAAAAGCCCGCGAGGCAGGGCGTGCCGTAATTTTTATTGACGAAATTGACGCTGTGGGCAAAACCCGCGCATCTGGCGGAAATGGTGGAAATGACGAGCGTGACCAAACCTTAAATGCTTTACTTACTGAAATGTCAGGCTTTAGCGGCAGTGAGGGCATCGTGGTTATTGCCGCCACAAACCGCCTTGACACCTTAGATGAGGCACTTTTGCGCCCTGGACGCTTTGACCGCCAGGTGGAAATTGCCCTGCCAGACCTTACAGGGCGGGAAAGCATCTTGGCTGCCCATGCCAAGGGCAAACCCATGGAGAAATCTGTCAATATCTCTCAATTAGCTAAGCAAACTGTATATTTCAGCGGTGCAATGCTTGAGAACCTTCTTAACGAGGCAGCCATAAACGCCGCAAAGTCTGGCAAAGAAACCATAGGGCAAAATGAGGTTGACACCGCCTTTTACACAGTGATTGCAGGAAGCGAGAAAAAGGACAGAAGCGGCATAAAAGAGCAGGAAAGGCGCATTACCGCATACCACGAAAGCGGTCATGCCCTTGCCACAAAGCTTTTGTCACCTGAAAATTCTGTGGCAAAAATTACAATCATCCCATCAACCAAAGGGGCAGGGGGCTTTTGCCTTAATTTGCCGCCAGACAAAATGTATTACACCAAGTCCGAGCTTGAACGTCAGGCAATATCCCTTCTTGCTGGCCGTGCCGCAGAAGAAGTGATTTTCGGAGAAGAAAACATTACAACAGGAGCATCCAACGACATTCAGCGAGTCAACGCACTGGTTAAAGACTATGTAACAAAATATGGCATGAGCAGTAAGCTAGGGCTGGCGACCACCACAGGAGAAGCCGCCGACACCGAATGTCGAGAGGTTATCAGCAACCTATACGAACAATCAACAGAACTGATGCGCTTACATAAAGATAGACTGGACAAAATCGCTAACGCCCTACTAGAAAAGGAAACCTTGAACGAGGATGAACTTGACTTACTGTTGGCGTAATAAAAATCGCCCTTCTTACGAGGGGCGATTTTGATGTAGCTTATTGACAAATACGCCTAATCATGTATTTCGTTTAACAAAAACCCCTTCCAGTTGCCAACCATTTCTTCTGCTGTAACCCCATACACATCTTGGAAATTTTCTGGTGTGAAAAGCACCTGCATATACATTGCACCTCCAAAATTTTCTATTAGGTATAGGGTGAAAGAGCGGCTTGTATCATAGCAATTGGCGTGGTTGAAGGAATTTTGTGCTGAAAAGTTTCGTCTGTGCATCAAAATATCTTCTTGGAGCTGCAATGGCAATGTGTCAAAATGAAACAGTAGTTGGTAAGCCCATAAATGGTAGGAATTTACATCTCTTGCAACATGGGGTCGGTATTGTTGCATATAAAAAATCGGCAACGCGCTTGCCAACCCTTCTTCAAGTGTGAAAAAATTTCTATACCCAAGGGAGCGAGCCGACATAATGTGGGTCGCTTCGTGAGCCGCTATCCATATTAAATAGTAAGTCAGAAACTCTAAATTATCTCTCAACTGATATATAGCAAACATATCATCGCCCCGAGTGTACCCCATAGCCCACTCTACCGACGCACTGCGGCAATCATGCAAAGCAATGTTTATGGGGCGAAACCCGAAATGTTCGTAGTCTGCATAGGGCAGATATGCGACATACCATTCGTAAACAAAGGTAATCACATCATCTATAAGGGGTATGTATGCAACCAAGCGGTCAAGGAGCGGCCTGTTATGGCTCCCGTCAGGCTCACTAAAAAAGAAGGCATAATTTGCTATACTTGTTGAAGTGGTTATCCAAAAAGCCTGTGAAAACGCTTGGTTGCGCCCCCAAAAATCAAAATGTGGCGGAAAACTCAACCGAAATTGAGTGCATAGATTTAAGTCGCCCGAAAAATCGCTAAAAAGTTGTGTCGCAAGTGCGTCGGCAGAATCTGTTTCGATACTATTATATAAGTCAAGCAATTCATCCAAGCGACCAGCTTTGTAAATGAACCTTGCGAAGCGATATGCTGTGTTGATAACCTCTGCATCCCCATGTTCCTGCCAATTGCTAGGCAAAAATAAGAGGTCACCGAAGTTATCGTGAATTGGAAAATTGTGGTCGGGAGTGAACAATCCTGCGTCTACCCCACCTTTAACTTTAATGCCTACAGACAGCCACATGGGTATTTGACCGTTATTTTGGTTGAATGGTTTAGCGGCTTCTTCAAAAGTTAGGGCAAAGCTTGGTTGGGTTTGCTCTATATTGTTGACATTACCACATCCTGCGACAAGGATGCAGGCAAGAAGTACCACCAAAAGGCAAAGCTTCTTTTCGATTGCAAATCTTCCCATAGAAAAAATCCTCATAAGACAGAAACCCCTTGGAATATACAACACTCCAAGGGGTTCGGTGGCAAACGCCCTTTATAATAAGGGTGAATGAATTATTTAAGGGTAACAACACCGCCAACTTCGGCGATTTTGGCTTTAATTTCTTCCGCGCCTTCTTTGCTCATGCCTTCTTTTAGCATGGAAGGAGCAGCGTCAACAAGGTCTTTGGCTTCTTTCAAACCAAGTCCAGTTGCTTCGCGGACGATTTTGATAACTTTGATTTTTTCGTTGCCAACGCTGGTTAGCTCAACGTCAAATTCGGTTTTCTCTTCAGCTCCGCCGCCAGCATCAGCAGGACCAGCAGCCATAACAACACCCGCAGCAGCGGACACGCCAAATTTTTCTTCGGCAGCTTTCACCAACTCGTTAAGCTCCAAAACGGTAAGCTCTTCGACTAAGGACATGATTTGTTCAATTTTAGACATTTTTATTTCCTCCGTTTAATTCGTTAGATGGGTTTACTCTTCAGATGGTGCTTCTTCAGCGGCTGGTGCTTCCTCTGGGGCAGCTTCAGCGGCTGGTGCTTCTGCTTCTGCAGGGGCTTCAGCGGCTGGTGTTTCTTCGGCTGCGGGAGCAACCTCTCCGCCATTTTCGGCAATAGCGTTAATAACGCGGGCAAAGCTTGCCATTGGCGATTTAAAGCTACCAAGAAGTTT
>WQSI01000128.1 GCA_009787945.1 Defluviitaleaceae bacterium | reverse complement strand
ATCCTACAAGCAAATGGTGCATGGCATACCATCACCTTAACAGCAACCCTTAACGGAAGCTCTGTAGAGGTTTTGCTTGTTAATAGTCTTTATGTTCCAGCTCCTGCACCAACGCCTGTATTAACTACACCTCCTACTGCTCCTTCAAGACCTTCCGCACCAGTTGCACCACCAGCAGTAGATTTGCCAGCTTTGGAAGTTCCATCACAACCACCTGTAATTGCACCACCACAAGAGGGTTATTATTATGAGGATGATTATGTTCCTTTTCTTCCTGTTGTGTAGTGGCTAAATTACAAACAAAAACACCCCTGAAATCGGGGTGTTTTTGTTTTCAAGAACATTCATTTAATTAAAAACCCACTCCATCAGAGCTTTTAAGGCGCGCCCGCGGTGACTTATGGCGTTTTTTTGCTCCATTGTTAGTTCTGCGGCAGTTTTGTTGTATTGGGGTACGTAAAAAATGGGGTCATAGCCGAAGCCGCTCTCGCCTGCGGACTTGTGGGCGATTTCGCCTTCCATTTCCCTGCGGAAGATGTGGATTTCACCCTCAAGGGCAAGTGCCATAACACAAACAAACCTAGCAGACCGACCTGCGGCAGGCATCTGCGCCAAAATAGCATCAAAACGTGTGGGGTAGGGGGTTTCCCGCCCCATATAATTGGCAGAATCTACCCCAGGCTCACCGCCAAGAGCGTCAATTTCGAGCCCAGAATCATCCGCCAAGACGGCATATTCATCACTTTTCATTGCCTCTCTCACAGCAACTGCCTTTTTAGCGGCATTTTCTTCAAAGGTCGCGCCATCCTCAACCGCATCCAAATCTAAACACAGCCCAATATCATCCAAGGACAGCACATCAGAAAAAGGCCGCCTGTCATGGGCGACCCCCTCCAAAAAAGCTTTAATTTCTGCCACTTTACCTTTATTTCTTGTAGCAACAATTAGTTTTTTCATGGGATTACTCGCAGTCAATTGGGTCATTAGGGTCAATAATCCCATAAGAACCGCCTCTGCGCTTGTAAACCACATTAATTTCTAAATTACCGCTGTTGCGGAACACGAAGAAGGTGTGCCCAAGCATTTCCATTTCCATAATAGCCTCTTCTGGGTCCATGGGCTTGGCAGGGAAGTGCTTCGTGCGCTCTATTACAATTGCGCCATCATCAGCATCGTCATCGCCATAATCTCCCGCGTAAGCGTTAAAGGCTTCTAATTCGCCTTTAAAATTAGTGTCGCGGCGGCTTCTGTCCTTCACCCGCTGCTTATATTTAACAATTTGCCTGTCCAAAACGTCCACAACGCCGTCAATGGCGGCAAACATGTCGCTAGACACAACCTCGCCCCGCAAAAGACGCTTGTTAAGAGGAACAGAAACCTCAATCTTGTTCTCTTGTTTAACCACGGAAAACGTCACCTGTACCATAGCTTCATCAGGAAACAATTTCGCCAAGCGGCCAATCTTCTTTTCGGCGCGCTCTTTCATGTCCTGGGTAACAACAACATTTTTTCCAGTAAAAGTAAACCTCATATTGTCAACTCCTTTGTGTGAGTGTATTCGCTAAAAACATTATACCATAAAAGTCAAATATATGCAAGCCTATTTTCTTAATATGCCATTTGAAAAAAGATTTTTTGCACCTTTCAGGATAATAGCAAAAACCACAAACAACCCCAAAAACCCAAAGGTTGTATAACCATAGGAAACCATGGCAGAAAAGCCCGTGTGGGCAACGGTGACACCAAGGGCAGAGATTATCAGTTTTATTTGTGTTTTAGTGAATTTGGTTCGGCTTGCAAGCCAGTTTGTTAGGGCAAAGGCATTGGTTGCAGCGGTTGTAAAAATGGCGAGAAACAGCAGAACTGTGTAGCCACGGGCGATTATGAGGGAATAGCTTTGACCCAAGGCAAGCATAGGCAGCTGGGCATCCTGCACAACAGGCAAATTCACCAATAGGGCTATGGCAAAAACAACACCTATAACGCTGATGATACCGCCCCCAACAAGCCCGCCCCATCGGGCTATTTTTTGGTTGGTAACAATGGCTGGCATGGCAGACAGAACAGCAATTGCCGTCAGCATATTGTATGACGCATAAACCGAAGCGGACAAAGGCCATATATTTATATTTTGGGCAGATTGCGCCACAGTGGGCTCTACAGTGTTAAAAATGGCGTAAATGCCCAGAAACAAAGCCCCCGCAACTAAAATAGGGGTTATTATGGTATTGGCTTCCACAATGCCCCGCACGTCAAAGACCAAAACCCCAAGGGATAGAGCCACAAGGATTACCGCCCCTGCTGAAAAGGGCAAATCAAGGGCTTGTTGACCTAAAGCCCCTGCCCCTGCCAGCATTGCAGAAAAGATAACGAATATAAAAAGCCCTGTCACTATATCCAGTATCCCTCCAAGCTTGCGGCCGAAAACGGATTGCATGAAGCCCTTGTAATCAGTAATTTTCTCTTTCACGCAAATGGATAGCACAGCCCAGCCGCATAAAGCAATCACCAAGCCCGCCAAAATTATGCCTAAAATGCCAACCTGACCATATCGCAGAAAAAATGTTAAATGCTCTTGCCCAGAAGCGAAGCCAGCACCAAATATTAGCCCCGCAAACACGCATATTGTTTTAATAATTTTTAAAAAATTCCCACTTTTTCCCACTTTAAACACCCCTTTGGGCAAGCATATGCAAGCCTTAATAGGTTTAGGACAAAACAAGGTTTTTCTTGCGTTTAATGCCTGTTGTATGATACAATAAAAGCCGAGGTGACACAATGAAAATAGATGTTTTAGTTGCAGAAATTGGCTCTACCACCACAATTGTTAACGCTTTCAATGGCATAGATGGGGATGACCCTGTTTTTGCGGGTTCTGGCGCGTGTGCCACCTCTGTAGCCTTGGGAGATGTGCAAATAGGGCTAAACAATGCTGTAGAGAATTTGAAAGACAATCTTAAAATAGAAAACCTGGAATATAGAGAGTTTTTGGCATCATCGTCAGCGGCGGGAGGGCTGCGGATGACCGCCCATGGGCTGGTTTACGACATGACAGCAAAAGCAGGGCGGGAAGCCGCCTTAGGAGCCGGGGCAAATATCCAACTAACAACAGCAGGGAAGCTGACCTCTGAGGATTTGGCAGAAATTGAAGCTGTTGACCCTAACCTGATTTTGCTTGCTGGCGGAACAGATTATGGGGACAAGGAATGTGGGCTATTTAACGCAAAAGCCCTTTGCGGGGCAAATTTGTCCGCCCCTGTGATTTATTGCGGTAATATCCAAAATCACGGGGCTGTTAAGGGTATTTTTGCAGATGCAGGGCGAGAGCTGTACATTACCGAAAATGTGTATCCCAAACTTGACGCGCTAAATATCGAGCCTGCCCGCAAGCTAATACACCAAGCTTTTGAAGAGCATATTACAAAAGCTCCAGGAATGGGGAAAATCCGTAATTTGGTGGATGGGGCTATTATGCCAACCCCAGGAGCTGTAATGGAGTGCGCCCAGCTGTTGCATAGCATAATAGGTGATTTGCTAGTTATTGACATTGGCGGGGCAACAACGGACATCCACTCTGTAACCGTTGGAAGTGACGAAATTGCAATGTTACAAACCGCCCCAGAGCCTTTTGCAAAGCGCACTGTGGAAGGCGACCTTGGCATGTATGTCAACGCCCGCAATTTGGCGGAGATGGTGGGCATGGACAAGTTAAGCCGCGAAATTGGCGGGTCGGCTGAAGATGTTTTTGATGACTACCAACCAATTCCAACAAGTGACGGGCAATTGGCACTTACCCATAGATTGACATATCACGCCGCCAACCTGGCAATTACCCGCCATGCAGGGGTTTTGCGGCACACATATGGTCCAAAGGGTCGCCAAACCCATGCAGAAGGCAAAGATTTAACAGCAGTACGCCATATTGTGGCAACAGGGGGCGCGCTTACCCGTCTGCCAAACCGCCATGACATAATGGCGGAAATTTGCAGCATTAATAAATCTGGGGCAATGCTCTTCCCCAAGTCAGGTCAACTTCGCGCCCTAGAGGACAGCAGCTATGTAATGGCAAGCCTTGGCGTACTGTCGAAGGTTCACCCAGAAGCGGCTGTAAAACTCTTGCGAAAGTATGTGGTTAAAACATGAACCCAAAATTGATTATTAATTTGAAAAAACTTGCCCATAATGGGCGGGTGTTAGCGGAAATGTGCCGTTCTCACGGCATAAGCCTTGGGGCTGTAACCAAGGTTTTTTGCGCAGAGCCAAAAATGGTTGAAACTTTGGCAAAATTGCCTATTGAATATTTTGCTGACAGCCGAATGGAAAATATCATGGCATACCCTTCGGGAATTACCCAGAAAACCATGCTTTTGCGCCTGCCAAGCCCGTCATATGCAGAGCGGACAGTGGCAAATTGTGACATTTCTTTAAATTCTGAAATTCACACATTAGATAGGCTCAACCAAGCCGCTGAAAAGCTAGGCAAAACCCATGGCATTATTCTTATGGTGGATTTAGGGGATTTACGGGAGGGCATCTTTTATGAGGATGCGCCCAAAATAAATGAAACCGCTAAATTTGTGCTGTCCTGCGGCAATTTAGAGCTTATGGGCATAGGCACAAATTTAACATGTTATGGCGGGGTTTTGCCCACACAAGAAAACCTTGACAAATTGGTTAAAATGGCGGATAATTTACGTAGAGATTTAAGGGCTGCCCT
>WQSI01000127.1 GCA_009787945.1 Defluviitaleaceae bacterium | reverse complement strand
CTCTGTCGGGCAAGCGTATTCTACATTAACACCACGTTTGTCGGACAACGGGCGCGCAATGCGCGCCCCTACGGGGTGTTGTGTATAGTTAATTTAAATTTTTTTTAAAAAACACTTGACAAAGATGGTAATTTATTATATACTACTAAATAAGTAAGTCCTACTGGATTTATCGGATAAAATTTAAGGAGGAAGAAAAATGAAAAAGAATCTTTTGAAAAATTTCACAACCCTTGCTGTATGTACTTTGGGTATGGGCGCATTGTTCGCCTTTTCAGGCTGTGTTTATGGTGATGTTGACCCAGTTGCAGGAGCTGATACCGCTCCAGTTACCACTCCAGCGGCGGCAAGCTTTACACCAGGAAGCCACACAGCAACAACCGCAGGGGCTTGGGGTGCAATCTCTGTAACCTTACACACAGATGCAAACCAAATTACAGGAGTGGACATTGAACACCAAGAAACGCCAATGTTTGTTGATGCAGGCTTTGCCTCAATCCAATCTGACATTTTGGCATTGCAAACCCCTCACGGCATTGACGCATTTTCAGGGGCAACCGTAAGCACAGAGCCTCTTTTGGCGGCTGCCAGACAAGCTTTTGCCTACGCCACAGGGGCTACCACCCCAGCAACCCCAGAAAGATTTGTTCCAGGTACATATACAGGTATTGTTAACCAAGGTGTTGGCGGCATTGGCGAAGGCGCAACCAACGTAGCTGTTACCTTCTCAGGAAGCTCCATCACAGCGCTTACTATCAACAGCCACATGAACACGGGAGAAACCGTTACCGAAGCTGACAACCAAGCTCTTATTGCCGCTGTTTTAGAAAACCAAGGCACAGATGGCGTTGCCATTGAAGGCGCACCTAATGCAACTGCTAACTTTGTTGGTGCGGTGCAATGGGCCATTGACATTGCAGAGCAACAATTGGACTTTGTTCTTGTTGAAGCCGCTCCAGGTTCGGGCAACAACCCTATTGCAACTGGCGTTTACATAACAAGCTTCCCTGGCAGAAATGATGATATTGTTGTTGGTCTTGGCATTGTTAACGGCACAATTATCAGAGCCGTTGCCGCTCACAGAGAAACTTCCGCTTTTGTTGATGACGCTATTTTGCAAATTGTAACCCAAGTTGTGGAAGGTCAAACTGTGGAAGTAGACACCGTTGCAGGTGCAACCTTCTCTACAGGTTTAATTATTGGTGGTTTCCAGCAACTTTTTGCTGATGCCACAAACTAACTTTGTTCCCCCTTATTTTAAATATTTGCGTCCATTCCGTTTTTACGGTGTGGGCGCATTTTTACTTGCGCCCTTGCCGTCTATGTTGTATAATTGATGGAGGGGGGTTGATATGAAGATTTTTAATGAAAATGCAGATGTGCGTACATGGTATCGTTTGCCGTTAAGGGGAAAGGGTTGCGTTGCGAGCAATGGGAAGCCCTACAGCATCACTCTAAAGAAAGGCACAACCAACAATTTGCTGATAAATTTTTTTGGCGGTGGGTTGTCTTGGAACGCGGAAACTGCCGCAAAGCCTATGAACCCGCTAAAGCTTATCAGCGGCGCAGAAGCTTTCTACATTCCTTATATACCAAACATACAGCTGAACCTTATACATGTTGGGATTTTCAACGCAAAAGATAAGCGTAGCCCTTTTTATGACTGGAACATCCTTAATATCCCATATTCTACTGCGGATTTTCATTTGGGTAATAATCAGTTTGCCTATGGTGGCGGCAAGATGTTGCACCATGGCGGGGCTAAAAATGTGGCAGCCGCTTTAGAATTTGCGAAGAACTATTTCCCCGCCACCCCCGACAAGTTGGTAATATCTGGGCAAAGCGCAGGGGCTTTTGGCTGTGTTGCCCACGCGCCAAAAATCGCAAATTTATACCCAGATTGTGGGAATGTTACGGTATATTCCGAAGGGTCACACCTTCATGCGCCAATTTGGGGGGATGTGGCGCGAAATGTCTGGAAGGTAGACCGCGATTTGGGCGAATACATCAAAACCAATGACCTAATTGCAGATTTGTTCCGCTACGCCATGGACAATATGCCAGACCACACAAAATTTTTGCACTCCAACAGCGTGTGGGATGGAATACCTGCGAAGTTTATGAACAAAATGAACAATGTAAAATGGAGCATAAATAGGCAAGCTCTTGATGAGTTTCATAGCACTTTGTTGGATGTAACAAGGGGGCTGAAAGGCAATATCAAAAATTACCATTTCTTTCTTACCGACCACGGCAAAAATAAAAAAGGGGCAACCCCTCACCTATTTTCTGGAAATCCTAAGTTAATTTATAATAAAATACAGGATGGCACATCCCTGCGTGATTGGCTTTGCGGGGCAATTGACGGAAAACCAACCCATGTAGGAGAAAAATTTTTGGAGGAGATAAAATGATTATTGTGCACGCATTTATTGAAATTAAGGAAGGCACAACCCAGGATTTTAAGACAGCGGCGGCGAAATGCGTTGCCGAAACCAACAAAGAGCAAGGCTGCTTGTTCTACAACCTGTACCAAGACGGGTCAGACCCTCTTAAATTTGTTATTGTAGAGGAATGGGAAAACAAAGAAGCCCTAGACTTGCATTTCATCCTGCCCCATTTTTTGCAGTTTAGAGAGGACATTAAAGACATTGCAGCAAAGCCCGCAAAAATTAAAATTTTTGAGGCGCAGGAGCTGTAATGAAAAGCCTTGACAAATTTAATATGGACGATACCATTGTAGGGGTTTCTGCCCCTACAGGCGGTTCGATTTCCATTATACGCATGAGCGGCTCTAACGCCCTAGACATTTTAGGGCGGGTTTTTGCGTGTAAAGAAAAAACCTTTGAGAGCCATAGGGTATATTATGGATGGATTGAAGCAGGCGGTCAGCGGCTTGATGAGGTTCTTGCAACAGTGATGCTTGCTCCCCGCACCTTCACCCGCCAAGATGTGGTGGAAATAAACTGCCACGGGGGTGCTGTTGTGGTTGGCAAAATCCTAAATTTGCTGGTGGCAGAAGGGGCAAGGCTTGCCGAAGCGGGGGAGTTTACAAAGCGGGCGTTTTTAGCAGGGCGCATTGACCTGTCAAGGGCAGAAGCTGTTATGGATATTATTGGGGCGCGAAGCGATTTAGCCCACAAAACCGCTGTCAGCCAGCTGTCTGGGCATCTATTTGCCTTGCTTAATAGCTGTGCTGACAACCTGTTAAGCCAACTTGCCCGAATTGAGATGGCAATTGACTACCCCGACCATGAAGAAGCCGAAATTTTAAGCGTTGACATAAAGGCGGGTTTGGATGGGGTTCTTGGGCAAATTGACAGGCTTTTGGCGACTGCCGCACAGGGCAGGGTCATCCGCGAAGGCATTAAAACTGCCATTGTGGGGCTGCCTAACGCGGGCAAATCTTCCCTTCTTAACGCCCTCGTGGGCAACGAAAGGGCAATTGTAACCCATGTGGCAGGTACAACCCGCGATGTTCTACGTGAAACAATTGACATTGGCGGCGTTTTTTTAACATTGGCAGACACGGCAGGCCTGCGGGATACGGATGACATTGTGGAAAGCCAGGGGGTTGCCCGTTCGCTAAAAGAAGCGGCGGAAGCTGACCTTGTGCTTTTGGTTGTTGATGGCTCTTGTGAGTCTGGGCAGCCGCTGGAAGGGCAAGGTAGCTGGCGTAATGTGATAACGGTGGTAAATAAAAGCGATTTGCCCCAGAAAGTTGATATTACAGGGGCTGTGAGGGTGTCTGCCAAAAACAGCCAGGGCATTGATGCCCTAAAGGCAAGGATAAAGGAAATTTTCGCAGTTAACCAAATTGAGTATGGGCAGGAAATTGTCACAAATGCCCGCCATATCGCCCTTTTGGGGTCTGCAAAACAAAGCGTGGCAGATGCTATTAATGCTGTGGATGCAGGGGAATTTATAGATATGGTTGCTATTGACATTGGCTCTGCCCTTGCAGCCCTTGGGGAAATTACAGGGGCATCTGTGGATGAAGATTTGATAAACCGCATTTTTTCGGAGTTTTGTTTGGGGAAATGATGGTTTTGCAAAACAGGCATGAGGGTTAATTTTGAAAAAATTGTAAGAAACTTAAAAAAATCTTTCTGCTATGTATAATATTGGAGTGCCTTGAAAATAATAACTTTCGTAAGCTTAAAACTTATTGTAAAGGAGGTTTGCGACATGGACAAGAACAAAACAACCAACGACACCAACCAGCAAGACCAGAGCCAACAAGGCAACAATAAAGGTGGCAACCAAAAGAAATAATTTAATAAAGTCGAAAACACCCGCGGGCGATAGGGCTTGCGGGTGTTGTTTTTTGTTGTATTTGCATTATTTTTATACAATTAATCGGCATCATCCCACGTAGGGGAGCATAATATGCGCCCCTACGATGTAGGGAAACAAAAATAAAAAATTTATTTGCTTTTTTCTCCCAAGTGTGGTAAAATCGGATTTGGTGTTCAAAATTTTTAAAAAGAGAGATATGGAGGTATAAATGAACAATTCACCGAGAAGAGGCTTCGGAATATATTTCGTGGTTATCATGTTTATCGCCCTTGTTATTATCGCCTTTAACTTCAACACAGGAAATGATACTGGGCCAGAATTTACCTTTGGCGATTTGCGCCGTGTGGTGCAGGAGGACGGCATAAGCCGCATTGAGGTTGGCAGGCACTCTGAAATTGGCGGGGCAGCAACGGTTACCGTTACTTTGCGTCCTGGGGAAGGCACGCTTGG
>WQSI01000126.1 GCA_009787945.1 Defluviitaleaceae bacterium | reverse complement strand
AAATTATCCCAACGGTTGCCGCTCATAAATCCATATGCGTTAAAAATTATCACTTGCTTACCTTGTAAATTAAGCAGTATTGGCTTTTCAGCTTCATCAGCATTTTGACCAGTGCCAGCTGTAACAAAACCTGCATCTTCTAAAAACTTTTTGTTGACAACGCAGCCCGCTGCCCCAAAATCCATCATGTGGTTGTTGGCAAGGAATGTGGCATCTACATTTAAGTCCTTATAAGTTTTGAGGGTCTTTTCTGGATTGCCTCCTAGCACAAAGTCGATATAATTCACGGTTTGCTGTTGCTCGTCCCAAGCGGGGGTAAGCACACATTCGGAATTTATTATGTTAAAACTATCCTTGCCAAGAAATTGTTTGACGTTTTCAAAGGAATATGCATAACCATCATCCCCGAAACTTTGCATAGGGTCTTTAATATCCCTTCGTTTGCGCCACTTTGTATACCGCTCACCGCAATAAGTGTCCCCTGCTATGGTTATGTGGGTTTTGTCTGTATTTATCCAATCATCAAAGGTTTCTTCGCCCTTTAGCTGATTAACGGCGTTATACAAGGCATACAGCACCTGGGCATCCCTGTTTCTGGCGGTTTTAGACCCTGCAACAGCTATGTAAAAGGTTTCCCCTTCGTGTTCAGCCATTGCAATGGCGTGATAATTTCCCTTGTCGCCAAAACACAGATGCCTGATTATGCTTTTGTGTTGCCCTAAGATGCTAGAGCTAGTCAAAAACCTTTCTTTATGAGCAACAGATTTGACATTTATGCTGTTTGTCATGTCAAAGGAAAGCAGTTGATGGGCAACCACCACCAAATCTTCTGTTGTAAAATGCTGTGGTTTATTTTTAAAATACCTCCCAGTAATATTAACTACAGACCTTTCATCAACTCCCCAGTCCCTTGCCAATCTTTTCAGTCGCGGAAGATTTTTTTCTCCAATTACAGCAACCAAATGTCCAGAAATTGCCATAATTGCATCAGGCGAACCAGCTGTAACTGCGGCCGCAAATAGAGTGTGTAAAGGAATTTTGTCGCCGCCTTTTATACCTAGAGAGTTGGCGTGTATGTTTTCCTTGGTATCTGTATCCCTCACTTCCACCAGGTCTCCCCAAGATAAATTGCCTTTATGTATATTGCGGAGCATTCGATAAAGAAGTAACGGAAGCCCCAAACCAGATTTTATTCTTGATGTTGTGTCACCATCAGAATGGACCATTTTATTGGTGTTTCCGTGAAAGACCACTGCGGAAACACCATCTCCAATTTCCGTCCATCCCATCATTTTTTTAGCAGAAATGCCAGTTTTTAGAAGTTCCTCTGCCTTTTCAAAATCGCTTCCGCGGACAGAACCGATGATTAAGATTTGGTCGCCTTCTTTAATGTAATTTAAAACGTCGTTAACAGCGGCTTCTACTGTGCTGCGCTTGTAGCCGAGCAATTCCTTAGGCATAAGGGGCGCTAAATCTCTAAACTCTATTGTTGGTTCATATATAAACACTTTGTCAAACCCCGAATTTATTAGAGCGTCTTTTATCCCTAGCATAACCTTCGGTCTTTTTTCGCTTAAATTTACGATTCGAGATAACAAAACGATTTTGCGTCCACCCTCTTTGATACCCAAAGATGCGAAGGTTTTAAAGTTTTCATTCATAGCCAAAACTTCTGAAGAGCCAGCATTGTTTACGACCAAAACACCTTCATGCTTATACATGTTCATTTTGTTTTTTAAGGCAATGTAGTTCTCCAGTTTTTTTACAAGCTTCTGTACATCAAAGCCCACCAGTTTAGCTACCGTTAAGGCGGCTAAACTATTGAGTACGGCAGGCTTTCCTATTGTGCCAATTTTATAAGAAACCTCCTCGCCTAATATCACCGCTTCTACATGGGTCCCTAGGTTGGTGATTTCTTCACCGATTACATCCGGGTTAAAGCTGTAGCTTTTTACATATGTATCACAATCATCAGTTTCGCCATATGTGACTGGCTTCGCACCGTATTCTTTCGCCAAATCACAAACCATATCAAAATGCAGCATATCTTTATACATAACGGCAGAACCGCCAGGCACGATGCCTTTACAGACTTTAGCGATAATTCTACCGGCATCTTCATCATTTTTGGTGGCATTATGCCACTGGGTTAAAAGCACAGAAGTAATAATAACTAAATGAGGTTTGATTATGGTTGCTATCCCTTCTTTTGACTCCCATAAGGCAGATTCTGCAACTTCCAAGGTGCATATATTTGCTTTGCCAGTCTTTTCTTGGTCTGCAATGTCTGGGGAAAATACACCTAGCTGGCTGAGGGCTCTGCGCAGAGCCGTTCGCGCGTTGTGACCACCCTTTGTCGGGTCAAGATAGTTGCTCTTATCTCCCAGCAAATGGGCAATCATGGCTGTTGTGGTGGTTTTACCCACGGCTCCAGCAACGGCAATGATTTTTCCGTTATCGCCCATTTTTCTGCGCGCCGATACCGCCAAGTTGTGTAAAGCCTCGTAGGAGTTGGGGACGATTATTTGAGGTATGCCAGCATCAATTGCCTCTTGAATTGGTCTTTCCGCAATTATGCCAGTTACATAGGACACATCTGCCACCATCTTCAACATAGACTTGAATCTTACATGAGAATCCGAAAAAGCGCTTTTATAATGACCACTGTTACCGCTTCCTTTAAGCCATGATTCGTAACTCATTGCGATAAAACAGGTGTCTGGTAATGTGTCAACCCCTAAACTCATAGAAAAACCATTGCAAAAAAATGTGCTGGGTGCATCACCTTCGCCCAACAAAAAGCTGCCTGGCAACAAATCTAAAAGTTCCTCGGCCGTAAAAGCATATCTTTTTAACATGGATTTACTCACCTCTCATTTGTTTTTCGCGGAGATATTTATAATAGCAAAAGCAAAGCTGTTTTGTAAGTGTTCTACGCCCAAATCGACTCCGAAATTAAAATCTCTTTGCCGTGCAAATGCCTAAAATCCCTAACAAGAAGGGTTTGGAGAAGGGTTATTTGGCTTTTTATATAATTTTTGTCCTCGGGAAATTCTTCTTCCAAAAATTCATCCGTTGTTTTTCGTATGCTGCCTTTTGTGTTGATGTTGGCGGCAATGCCAGGGGTTATTGCGCAAAAGTCGGACACATGGACAAATTTGCCGCCCTCACCCCTTTTCATGTTAAGGCGCAAAGTGAAAGCATGACCGCTTTTGGTGGTGGAATTTACATAGGGTTCTGCGATATGGGTTACTTTTCCGAAGGTGTCCTTGCAAAACCTGGCAAGCTCCTCTGGATTTGGCGTCTGCAACCCATCTTTTGATGGGATGTGATTTTCCCGCCGTCCAGAGTTATTTTTGCGTAATATAGAGTGTTCGTCAGACACAACCCCCGCCCCTGATGCTGGCTTTACGAATATTTTGCCACCATTTTCATCAAAAAAAGCAGGCGTTTATGGTTTTGTCATCGTTTATATTAATTATACTTTAGCTCGGAATGTTTGTCAAGTTTTCTTTGGTGCAGGATGCGGACAGCCCAACACCTAAACAAAATCAACAATCCCAACAGGTAACTCTCTGCTTTTCTTATCTAAATTTTGGGATTGCTCTATAAGTGACCCTTGCTTACTAAATTTATAATAAGCATTAACAAAAACGGTAACTACAGCTTTTAGGGTTTCGATTGTACGGCAAAAGCAGCAGCTATGGCGAGTTAGGGCAAGGATGTGTAACTAAAAACCCCCTTTGGATAGGAGTAAATAATCCAAAGGGGGTTTTTATGCGCAAATATTTAACTATACAACCCTGCTCTGTCGTGGATGACAAAAATACGAACCATGTCTAAAGATAAGTCTAACCCTTGACCTGTGCCTGCTAAAAAACCTTTGTTGATGAGTTTTTTAATTGTGGGCTTTGCCCACTCTGGCATCTCTTCTAAGGTGTTTAGCCTTTCTGGTGTTGAGGTGGGTTTGGGTTGTGGTGCGGGATTTATGCCTGTGTATTCAAAAATGCCTTTGGCTAGAGCTTCTGCCATTTCCAGATGGCCATTGCGCAAAATCTCTAAATCTACGCTTCCTGCTGGTGCGTCAATAAATGCTGTTTCTACAAGAATTGCAGGCATTTTTGTTTGACGCACCACGGCAATATCCTCCCTAAGCCAAATTCGGCGGTTGCGCAAACCCATTTCGGCAGAATATATATCCTGAACGGTTTGGGCGAATTTGCGGCTGTCCTCCCGCCCGAAAATGGTTTCTGCTCCTGTGCCGCCTCCTGCATTAACGTGGATGCTAATGAAATAATCCGCGCCCCAATCATTTGCCATTTGCGGCCTGGCGTTGATTGCGCTGGCGTTATCGTGTCCCAAATTTGTTTCAAGAGTAGGACGTGACAACTTCACCGTCACCCCTGCTTGAGCTAGAAATCGAGCCAAATGAGCCGACACACTGAAAGTTATGTCCTGCTCTCTCATACCGTTTGCCGCAGCCCCTGTGTTAAATCCGCTGAAATTGTGCCCAGCGTCAATAAAAATTTTCATAGAAAATCCCCCTTCTATTATAATATATTCATTATATCACGCCTGGGGATAACATTTAGTGTACACTTTCCCTAGGGGCTGTATCCAAAATCCATTCCGCCAGCTTTTCGGCTTATTTCCCACCCAGTCTGCGTCAGCAGAACCCGCACGCACCTTTGGGTGCGCACGGAACCTGCTTCCTTGCTGGGTGAAAAAACGCTCGAAAATCTGACGAAAGCGATTTTGGAGACAGCCCCTAC
>WQSI01000125.1 GCA_009787945.1 Defluviitaleaceae bacterium | reverse complement strand
CACTAGAGATTTTATGTCGGCAGTGGCATCAATGGCAGGCTTGTCCTGATATTCTGCCATTTCAGCAGACAAACGCCCCGACACAGCAAACGCCATTTCGCTCCACTTTTGCGCCAAATCTTCTTCGCTGTGGGCAGTGACGACGGTCGGCACTTTAATGCAGTCCACACCCTCCAAAACCACCCATTCATACCCTTCCCGCTCATACACATCCAAAAGCTTGTCCATAGGCAGCTGGCTCGGGTACAAAATGTCGGTTTCATGGTAGCCCCTTGCCGTCACCAACGTCGCCCCCGCCCGCTTGTGGCGGTTGGTGTTGCTATCCTCCCGCGGGNCAATAAGAAACTGCTCGTTATGTATATCCTTCACCGACCCAACCCGATAACCACGGCTCACCAATTCCGTAATAATCAACTCAATGGTTGTCGTCTTGCCACTACCAGAAATACCACAAACGCTTAAAATCTTCATATTATCCCCTCCCGTTCTAAAACACTCCAAATATTATTTTTTAATGTCGTCGTTAAATGATTTTGCAATCCCTTGGTCTATTCGGGCTTTTATATTAGGGTTGTTAAGTAACCCTTCCATAAAAGGGGCTAGTCCACCCGACATACTTTGTAATAGCGCGCTCTGCTGAGAAGCCTGCTGCTCTTGCTTTTGACGAATTAGGGCGTTTTCACTATCTCTATCCATGATTTCAAGCTTGTGTTTATGCTCCACATTTAACTTTTCCATTTCCATGGCATGTTTCTCTTTTAGTGAGTTAATGTCTATTTCGTGTTGCTTCATTAGTTTTTCTATCTCATGCTTATTGCTTTCTTCCAAGGACTTTAATTCTTGTCTATATTTTTTCTTAGACATTAGGTATGAACCAACCCAAGAAACGCCACCTGTCGCTAAAGCTGTAATATGTGGTAAAAAATCCATAAGTCCCATTCGTTTTCCTCCTAGTTCAGGTATTTTTTTGTGTAGGGGCGCGTATCACGCGCCCAGCGAACCCCTTTAGGGGTTCGTCCACACCACTTATAACGATGGACGGCTGAAGCCCCTACGCGGTGTAGATAGTTGTCATTATTATTTCATAAAAATTGTTGTTGAAAATGGTAAAACTGATAGCGGTTGCAAGTGCTAAAACCCACACCATCATGGCGTAATCCTTGGCTTTTATGCTTAGGCTAAAGTAACTGGTTCTACTCGGCAAAGCCCGAAATCCCCGCATCTCCATTGACATGGCAAGCTCTTTGGCTTGTTGCAGGCTGGAAACGAGGGTAGGTAGAAGGAGATAGCTGTAAAGGCTTAGACGCTTGCGCAATTTCAGTTTTTTAATTTCCACACCCCGCAGTTGCAGGGCGATTAGGCTGTCCTGCATTTCCTGGGCAAATTGGGGAACAAAGCGCAGACCAATGCTGACCATATACGCCATTTCATAGGGCATTTTCATTTGCACCATGGCCTGTATCAAGGCGCGGGCGGGGTAAACCGTCAGCATTGCCGCCCCGATAATGAAGATTATTAGGCGCAAAGCAACCAACACCCCCATGGCAATGCCCCCTGTGGTGAGGATTGGCACGTCGGCAATAGCGAAAAGCACAATGCCCGAAGGGGTGAAGAAACTGCGCAAAAGGGTCACTAACAATAAAATTTGCATAAGCCTTTTAATGCGCCCGAAAATGCGGCGCAGCTGCACACCAAGAAGCCCCGCAAAAACCAGCACAATCACAAAAAGCCCCGCCATTGCCACCACATCTTCGCGGATAAGCAAGCCAAAGGTGGAAAAGGTCATCACCAACAGGAAAATGACCCTCGGGTCGGGTTTGGTTTTTAACATAAAATCCCACCTTTCATTTGGCGAACATCTGCGCCCATCAGCTCCACAAAATCCATATCATGGCTGATTAGCAAAATACCCATGCCCTCTGCTTGCAGTTTTTTTAAGGTGTCCGCAAGAATTTGACGGCGGGCTTTATCAAGACCTGTTGTTGGCTCGTCTAAAACAAAATATTTTGGTTGCATAACCATGGCGGCAGCAATCGCCAACCGCTGTTTTTCCCCGCGGGAAAGGGTAAATGTCACGCTGTCCACAATATGGGAAAGCTCAAATTTCTCTAGAATTTCTAGGGCCTTTGCCCTTGCTTCTTCTGGGCAGACCCCTCGTAATTCAAGGGGCATGGCAATCTCTTCCAAAGGCTTGGGGGCAAAAATCTGCCTGCTAGGCTCTTGGAACAAATAGCCAACTTGCCCGCCAATTTGGGCAAGGGTCAGCCCTGCAATGTCCATGTCATTATAAAAAATCTGCCCAAAAGTCGGCCTCAAAATGCCCGCAACCAGCTTTCCAAGGGTGGTTTTACCGCTGCCGTTTTCGCCCATAACCGCGGTACAGCCCGATGCCGCGAAATTCTCCACAACAAGCTCAAAACTGCTGCGCCGATAGCGGTCGGTATATTTGAATGTTAAATCCTTAATTGTTACAACAAAATCACCCATATGACAGTTATACCCCCAAAACCCTCACTATTAACCGCTACATCAATTATACACAAAGCCCCAAACCCCGTCAAGAATTTTTGTTAAATCGCTATTAATAAACCCTTGATTTTTATTTGCATTGGCAGGGATATTGTGTTAAAATATTAAGATATACCCAAACCTTAGGAGGTTTTATAATGAGTACGAGATGGTGTTTAAATGATTTGTACAAGGGCTTTGATGCCCCTGAATTTTTGGCGGACTTTGAAGCCGCAAAGGAAGAGATTGTCCGCTTTACAAAGTGGGCAGAGGATAATTTTAAAACCATGGACAATGCAGGGGAAAAGCTGGTAGAGGGCATCAATGCCATTAACGAAGGCAGCCGCATAATGGTCAAGCTGGGGACTTTTGCTATGCTTGTACGCTCGGTAGACGACGATAATCAAGACGCTAAAAAATACGGCGACATGTTGCGGGTTTCCTTTGCTGATATGGCAAAGCCGCGGGTTATGTTTGAAGCCTATGTGGGCAAAGTTGAGGATTTAGATGGGTTAATAAACGCTCACCCAGTTCTTAAGGAGCATGAATTTATCCTGCGTGAAATTAAGTCAAAAAATAAATACCTATTGTCACAAGGGGAAGAGGTTGTTTTTGCCAAGCTTAAAAACACGGGCAGCTCTGCTTGGAATGACATGAAAGAGCAATTGACTGCCACCATGAAAATTCCTGTGGTTGTTGATGGTGAGGAGAAGGTTTTGCCCCTGCCTGCTGTGCGCAATTTAGCTTTTAGCACCAATCCGCAAACCCGTAAAGATGCTTATGAAGCCGAAATGAAGGCTTACGAGAGCGTGGAAAAGGCTGTGGCAGGCGCGCTTAACGCCATTAAAGGCGAAGCTTTGACGGCCGTTGCCATGCGCGGCTACGATTCCCCTCTGCACATGACCCTGGAAAACAGCCGCATGGAGCAAGCCACCCTAGACTCTATGATTTCCGCCATGGAGGACTTTTTACCCAGCTTCCGCCGTTTTTACAAGAAAAAAGCCGAAATTTTAGGGCATAAAAACGGCTTGCCATGGTATGACATTATGGCTTCTACAAGCGAAGTTGACATGAAGTTCACTTTAGAAGAAGGGCGCAAATTCTGCCTTGACAATTTTTACAAATTCAGCCAAAAAATGGGCGACTTTACCAAACATGCTTTTGACAACCATTGGGTTGACAGCGAAGTGCGGGAAGGCAAGCGGGGAGGGGCTTTCTGCATGGGTGTCCACTCCATTGGGCAAAGCCGCATTATGGAGAATTTTAACGGCACATTCTCAAATGTCACCACAACTGCCCACGAATTTGGTCATGCCTATCATAATTTGTGCTTGAAGGACAAAACAGCCCTAAACTCCACTTACACCATGCCTATTGCAGAAACCGCATCAAATTTCTGCGAAAGCATCGTGATTGACGCGGCACTTGCCGAAGCTGACGAGAAAACCAAGCGCGCCATTTTAGAGCAAGATTTGTCCGATAGCATGCAGGTGATTGTGGACATTTACAGCCGCTTCCTATTTGAGAAGCGTTTGTTTGAAGCCCGCGCCAACGGCTCATTGTCTGTTGATGAAATTAATGATTTGATGTTGCAGGCTCAAAAAGATGCCTATGGTGATGGGTTGGACCAAGATGTCCTGCACAAATATATGTGGATAAACAAACCCCACTACTATTATGTTGACCGCAATTTCTACAATTTCCCGTATGCTTATGGTTTAATGTTCTCCAAAGGTCTGTACGCCCAGTATTTGGAGCAAGGCGAGGCATTTTTGGAGAAATATGACAATTTGCTTGCCGCCACTGGCTCGGCTTCTTTAGAAGAAGTTGGCGACATGGCAGGCATCAACGTCCGCAAAAAAGACTTCTGGGTCAGCAGCCTAAAATTAATCGACAGCAAATTGGATGAGTTTTGTAAATTGTAAAGTAAAAGCCAAGTAAATTACGTGTAGGGGCGCATATTATGCGCCCCTACGTTGTTTTGATAAATCGTGGGATGGTGATTGGGGGCGTGAAGCCCTACACAATCCTACGCTTTCCGCCATACAGCAGAAACGCGGCGGAAAACATCACCATAGCACCAATGCCAATCCAAAACTGCCCGACAAATTCACCATAATCCAGCATATAATTAAGGCTGCGCATCGCCCAATATGACGGGAAAATAACGCCCATATGCTCCAAAATGCCAGGGAAAACAGTCATGGGGATGAATAATCCGCCTAAAAACGCCATAACCGTTGCCAAAATGCTAAAGCCAGTGGTTGACCCTTCGCTGTTTTTGAAAAGGCACTGCCACGCAAAGGACATTGCAACACAG
>WQSI01000124.1 GCA_009787945.1 Defluviitaleaceae bacterium | reverse complement strand
TAATTGCTACCCCATTTTTAATCACAGTTCCCGCTTGGTTGTTGCCAAAACGATAAAACAAATAGTCAAGGTCGGGGCAGTTCCAGATGACCAAATCTGCATCCTTGCCCACTTCCACCGTGCCTTTTGTGTCGCCAAGCCCAATGGCACAGGCGGCATTAAGGGTTACGGCAGTGAGGATTTCGGCAGGGTACAGGCGATATTTTAGATAGCCCAAGGTCATTGCCAGCTGCATGTTAAAGTTAGGGCTTGAGCCTGGGTTAAAGTCACTTGCGATTGCCACAGGTATGCCAAAGTCCACCATATTGCGGGCGCGGGCGAAAGGTTTGTTAAGGTTAAAGCTAGTGGCGGGAAGCAAAACCGCAATTGTTTCTGACTTTGACAACGCCTCCAGCCCTTGGTCGCTGGCGGCGATGAGGTGTTCCGCAGAAACCGCCCCCATCTCCGCTGCAAGTTTTGCCCCGCCTAAATCCACAATTTCATCTGCGTGGATTTTAAGCTTAAAGCCATAGCTGCGCGCCGCTTCCATAATTCTGCGGCTTTGCTCTGGGTCAAAAACCCCCTTCTCGCAGAAAATGTCGCAATACTCTGTAAGCCCCGTTTTGGCAATTTTTGGTATCATGTCGTTAATCAGCAGGTCAATAAAACCTTCGGTGTTGCCCTTATACTCAGGCGGAACAGCATGAGCCCCCATAAATGTGGACACAATATCCATTTTATGGGATTTTTGAAGCTCTGCAACCACATTAAGCTGTTTCAGCTCGGTTTCATATTCCAGACCATAGCCGCTTTTGGCTTCCACGGTGGTTGTTCCGTGCGCCATCATTTGGTCAAGGAAATCTGACGCTTTGTTGTAAAGCTCATCAGCGTCAGCCTCGCGGGTGGCTTTAACAGTGGACAAAATGCCGCCGCCTGCCGCCAAAATCTCCAAATACTCTGCCCCGCGGAGCTTTAACTCCAGCTCATGCTGGCGATAACCCCCGAAAACAAGGTGGGTATGAGCGTCAACAAGCCCTGCTGTCACCAACTTGCCCTCTGCGTCAATGGTCTGTTTGCCCTCGCAATTATCAGTGCAAACACAGGCAATTTTGCCGTCTTTGATACCAATGTTAGCATTTTGGCTGATGGTAACATCTTTTTGCTCCGTTCCCTTTTTAGGAGTGTTCCCCATAGCCGTTGCCAATTGAGCATTTTTTATGACTAAATCAAACATTCTCGCCCTCTTTTCTCTCTTGGTGTAATTTTTCGATGATGATGTTTTGGTTGTAAATCACCCGCGACAAGCCTTGGAAGGCTATTCCCGCCAAAAGCAGCATTATGTTTACCGTGCGGAACAGGTTCAAATCATCAAGATTGTTCATCAAGAATTGCACAAACAAAAACGCCGCAAAACCAAGGCACAAAAAGCTTGTAACGGTAAAGGCATTAGACAGAGCTTTGTTTGTTTTTATAGTTCTTTCCATTTCTACACCTCCTTTAATAGATATTCTTCTAACCATTTGGCAACGCCGTCATTATCATTTGTGTCACAAACATAGTCAGCAGCCCCTTTAATTTCAGAAATACCATTTTCCATAGCAACGCCAATGCCGCATTTTTCCACCATTTCAAGGTCATTAAAATCATCACCAAAGGCGACAATTTCCCCCGTTTCAATGCCAAGGTGCTTTGCAACAGCCGCCACCCCCTGCCATTTAGCGGCATTTTTGCAGTGAAAGGCGACCCATTTCTCCCCTGTAAATGCTGTTGCCGCAACATTGGGGAGGCTCTCTAAAAGGCTCTTTGCCACCTCTGGCGAGGGCATTTCTACAACGATTTTTTGAGTTTGCCCAAGGACGTTTTTGGTAAAATCTACCACAACCGCCCCTTCGTAACCTTTCGAGTCAAAGGGTTTGCTAGTAAAATACCCCTCATCAGTGCGGGCTATGGTGATGCCAACGCCCTCAACAGCCGTTAATTTATTGGCTATCCCATTGGCATCATCAGCAGTCAGCAGGGCTTGATGGACTATTTGCTCTCTATAACGGGCAACACTGCCCCCGCTTGTGATTAGCACATCAGGCACAAAAAAGTCGGTAACAATGTTTATATTGTACTCGCTTCTGGCGGTGGCAATTGCAATTATTATCCCCTTTTCACGGCATCCCGCCAGCGCGTCCAAGGTAGGTTGCGACAAGGTTTTGTCAGACCGTAACAGCGTGCCATCCAAATCGCATACAATCATTTTAATGTCCATAAATCCCCCTTTTTTATTAATTCTGGTCGTTAATTACACTCTCCGCTCCCTTTGTTAAAACAACTTTGATAGTGGGGGGTTCTATGTTAATTCCTCCGCCTTGCTGGTTTTGCTCCAAAATCTGAATAAGCCGCATTTGGTTTTTGGCAATGGCAGCTAAAAATATGCAAAGCACACCAAAAAGTATAGTAGCAAAAAGAATTATCCTAAAAATATTATCTGTATTGCCGCCAGCAAAAATCATTATCCCCTGAATAACTGCACCGATAAAAATGCCAATAGTTATTCCTGGTAAAATCCTGTATAAATTCATGGCCCCTCCTTTACAATAAAGCATTCTCCAAAACTTGGCTATCAAAGTCAAAGTTTTCGAGCTGTAAATAATATTCAGCAGAGTTGATTAAAGCCCGTGCAGGGGCAAGCCCGATAAGCTCCGACCCAATAACAGAAACCCCATAACGCTTGGCCTCCATGCGGATAAACTCCACCACACGGTAAAGGGCATTAGTTTCATAATCAACCAAATTCATAGAAACCTGCGCCATGTCACGCTCTTCAATGTAAATTCCTATGCCTTTAACATGCTTTAAACCACCAGAACTGCCGCGGATTGCCTTGGCAATGCTGTTGGCAATGTCCACATTGTTGGTTGAAAGGTTTACATTAAAAGCAATTAGCGGGCGGCGGGCAGAAACCCCAGTAACCCCGGCTGTTGGGTGGGGCTTAGCGTCGCCGAAATCTGGCTTCCATTCGGGCTGCTGCATCTTTTCTGCCATGCCTTCAAACTGCCCTTTCCGCACCGTTGCCAAATTTTTCCGACCAGCTGATGATGCGGCTTCTTCATACAAAAACACAGGTATGCCCGCCTCTTCCGCAAGCCTTGCCCCCACTTTTTTAGCAACTTCCACACATTCTTCCATGGTAATGTTTTTAATTGGCACAAAAGGGATAACGTCGGTTGCTCCCATGCGGGGATGCTCTCCCTCATGCTTGGTAAGGTCAATTTTCTCCGCGGCAAACTTCGCCATTTTCACAGCGGCTTCAGCGCAGGCCTCCACATCCCCCACAAGGGTGTAAACACTGCGGTTGTGGCTTTTATCGCCGCTGTAATCTAACAGCATACAACCTGGAACAGACCTGCCAAGCTCTGCCAAGCCCTCCAAAATAGCCGTGTCGCTACCTACGCTGAAATTTGGTACACATTGTACGATTTTTGTCATTTTTATTTCCTCCTATGTTGAAAATATTTTGTTTAGTGCATTTTTGATAAGTACAAATCTAGCTTTTAACAATTTAGTGTAAAATTCTTTTTGGATTCTTGGCATAACCGCTAATGTTCCTACGTGTTCAGGTATATCGTTTATTATAGCCTCGATTTTTGCCATATCCACAGAATTCATAAACCTACAGCCAGCATCAGTGCAACCCTGATGGCTGCCGCTCTCAATAAATTCAAAAGGGTTTATTTTGTGCCCTTCATTATCAAGTCCAGTGTATTTGTACGCACATTCGATGTTATACGCATCGTTTTGCACATACTCATCATCTTCTAAACGCTTTTGCATTTGCATGACGCTTCTTTTGTTGAAAAAGGCATTGCCGTTATCATAAACAGGAGCCAATTGTGGGGCAGAAAGCACATGCTGAAAAATATCAGGCCACATATTAACGAGAATACCCCAATTCCCGTTGTTTCGGTCATTATTTCCGATAAATGCATCAATGACAAACATGTCCCAAAAACGTTCCAAAACACCTGGTATTGATTTTAGGTTCTCTTGATTGTTGATTGTAGCGAGAACTTCGTCAAGAAGTGTTTCTGAGCCTGTGCCAGAATACTCATCAACATCATTAGACATGAAGCTGTTTTTCAAGTCGTGAAAAGGAACGAGCCTTAGTATAGGAACAGACATATCGGTTACTAATTGCGAAGTTCCAAATGTGAAATCTTTGCACGCCACTACAATCTTGTTCTTTCTTATTCCTAAAGCGGTTTCATGTACAGGTATACCCAAGCTCTCATAAATCTTTGAGCCGAGAAATTCACTCAAAGGGCTTGTTGTATATGAAATTTGAGGGTTCAATAAATCTCTTGTTGTTTTAGGGTGCTTTATCATCCACACGCCATCATTGTATATGACAGCTTCTTTTGCGCCCGCATTTCCGCCATAAACAATAAATGATGCAGATGATGGCGTTTGCACCGAATCAAAGTCAACGAGTTCTAACACGCTCCACTTCAGCTCCTTTAATAAATTTACTTCAACCCCGTGGCATTTTTCACGGTTTTGGCAACAAGATTCTCATCAGCTAGGTAAGGCAAAGTAATATGTCCACCATGTTGCTCATTATACTCCTTAGCAGTCGCAATAGCATTAGGATTTTTCGCCCAACTTCTGCGAGCAACGCCACAGGTAACATCCCACATCATGGCAGATTTGATAATTTCATCAATGCGGGTTGACCCGTCAAGGACAAGCCCAAAGCCACCATTTACAGACTTACCAATACCCACACCGCCCCCATTATGCAAAGCGATTAGTGACATGCCCCGCGCCGCGTTTCCTGCGAAGCTTTGGGTTGCCATGTCGGCGGTCATGTTGCTGCCATCCTTGATATTGCTGGTTTCGCGGAAGGGGCTGTCTGTTCCGCCAGTGTCGTGGTGGTCGCG
>WQSI01000123.1 GCA_009787945.1 Defluviitaleaceae bacterium | reverse complement strand
ACTGGTGATTGTTGATTTGATTTTAGCGGCTGTGGCGACGGTAGGCTTTTCCATCATTTTCAACGTGCCAAGGCGGGAGATAGTGTTTTGCGGCATGACTGGCGCTTTGGTCTGGCTCACTTTCGTTGTCATCACCCATTTTTTCCCAGAAGGCACTGTGGCGGCGACGTTTTTCGGCGCGGTGACAGCAACAACCCTTGGGCGGTTTTTAAGTGCCATTCGCAAAATGCCTTCAAGTGTGTATATGATACCTGGAATTATCCCTTTAGTGCCTGGTGTCGCCATATATAGAACTATGTTTTACGTGGTGACAGGGGAGCATATGTTGGCGGTGACCCAAGGTGTGTATGCCCTGTCCTTGGCGGGGGTCATATCTGTGGGTGCGCTAATCGTACTTTCTCTCCCCCGTAAAATTTTTTCGTTGGGAGGTAAAAGATGACGCTTGAAATAGGTATTATTAATTTTGTGCTTTGGATATTTTTTCTAGTGATTTTATTTGCTATAATTAGAGCTGGGGTGCGTGAAGGCATCATTGAAGCCCACAAGCGCATAAACGGCATAGATGACGAAAAGGCGAAAATACCCAAAATAATTGATGGCAGAACCTGCCCAGATTGTAACACAGAACATCATAAAGAATGTAAAATTTGCCCTTATTGCGGGCATTTGTACAAATGGAAGGTTGAGTGAAGGAGGATAGAGCATGGAAAAACGCAATGCTGTTTTAAAGTTAACTGCAATACTTGGTTTAATTTCAGCGGTTATAATTTTTATACCTGCATTTTTGACGGCTTGAAATGTGGCATATGACCCAGAGCCTACGGTTCAAGAATACACAAGTTACTCGTCTATCGTTGTCGAACCTCATGCTGATATTGTCGAAATCGAGCAAGGTAATAGTAATCATTTTTTAGAAGATGTTGACTATCTGTTCTATATATTAGAGAACAACTTCCCTTTGTTTTATGCGGCAGAGAGGGTTTTGGGGATAGATGTAGCGGAAATCAAAGCCTCCACCCGACTTGTTTTTGAGGGAGGAACAACATCGGATAATAATGGTCTGTTCTTTCATATGTTACAAAACCATTTTTTTAGCAATTTCAATGGCTTTGGGCATTTGTTTATGTTTGATGAAAATTTTTATCACACTTTGCTTGCCGCAGACCTTGAACCTTGGCGCGGTATATTGGACAACCCCGCTTCTCACGCCTTTTATGGGGTTGCCACAAACCAACAGGCGGCGGCGGCGGAAATAGAAATTCCTGTTTTTCCGAACAATGTTCAAACTCAAATTATTGAAGAAGGGCGCATTGCTCACATGCACATCAGCACATTTGTCCACACTAATTTTGAGCATGATGCCCCCATAATTTTAGAGTTTTTTGAAAGTGTGGCAGATTATGAACATTTAATAATCGACATAAGGGGCAATGGCGGCGGGTCGTCAGGCTTTTTTGACAATCTTATGTTACCACTACTTATAAATGAGCCAGTGGTTTATAATCGTTATAATTTTATTATGGGCGGGGAGCATGTTTGGCTGTTTTATGGGGACGATTCTCCTGATTGGGAGTCCTATTCCCCGATACCCGACGGGCTATTGAACAGCTTCCCCCTATTGCTTCCAGAGGAGGCAGAGCAATTCACCCATTACAGCCGAATGACAATCAATTTTGAGCCTTCTGAAAATGCCGTTGGATTCCAAGGTAAAATATGGATGCTTATTGATGAACGAAATGGCTCTGCCACGTGGACAGCACCTAGAATGGCGCAATACACAGGATTTGCAACTCTTGTAGGCGCTCCAACGGGCGGCGGCGGAGGAAGAACACCCTTAGTTGCTGTTTTACCAAATTCTGGCATAGCGGTCTACTTTCAAGGTGTGTTCAGCGTTGACGAAATGGGGCGCAACGGCTATGAATACGGCGTGCAACCCGATATTTTAAATTTTGAAGGCATGGACGCATTGCAAACTGTGTTAACGCTTATCGCAGAAGGAATTTATTAACTAATAATTATAGAAAAAATAGGAGGATTGAACATGAAAAACAATGTAATCGTGGGGCAGTCTGGCGGGCCAACCGCTGTTATTAATTGCAGTTTGGCTGGGGTTTTTGCTACTGCTGTGGCAAATCCGAAAATGGGAAAGGTGCTTGGTATGCGAAATGGCGTCCAAGGGCTTTTAGAGCGTCGTGTGCTTGATATGAATGAGCATCTGCGCCGTGACATGGATGTGGAAGTGTTAAAGCGCACCCCGTCGTCTTTTCTTGGGTCGTGCCGCTACAAATTGCCGAATCCTGAGCAAAATGAAGATGTTTTTGCCAAGCTTTTCGGCATTTTAGACGAGCTTGATGTGGGATATTTCTTCTATATAGGCGGAAATGACAGCATGGACACAATTATGAAAATGTCAACTTACGGTGAGAAAATCGGAAGCGACATTCGTTTTATCGGCGTGCCAAAAACCATTGACAATGACTTGGCAGTGACAGATTCAAGCCCTGGTTTTGGTTCTGCCGCCAAATATGTTGCTGTCACAACAAAAGAGTTAATTTTAGATGCACAAGTTTACAACAACGGCGCAGTGACGATTATAGAAGCAATGGGTCGTAACACAGGTTGGCTTGCAGCGGCAGCCTCTCTTTCGAGGTGTTCAGATTCCCCAGGACCTGACCTGATTTTCTTGCCAGAAATCGCCTTTGACATGGATGACTTTTTGGACAAGGTGTCGGTTCTTGCTCAAAGCCACAGCCCTACCATTGTTGTGTCAGAAGGCATAAAACTTGCCGATGGGCGTTATATCAGCGAACTTGGGCGCAAAGACATCAGCGCGGATGCTTTCGGACACATCCAGCTAACAGGCACAGCCTCTTATTTGGCGGCGCAGGTGCGCAGCAAGCTTGGGGCAAAAACCCGCGCTATCGAATTTTCCATTATGCAGCGTTGTGCCGCTCACATCCAATCTGCTACTGATGCCGCAGGGGCTTTTGCTGTAGGCGCGCACGCAGTCCGAGCCGCCGCTGATGGGGAAACCAATCGGGTTATCATCATCAACCGTCTAAATAGCCAGCCATATGCCTTTGAAACCTGCGCAATGGAAATTGCTAAGATGGCGAATATCGAAAAAACCGTGCCTTTAGAGTGGTTAACGCCCACCAAAGACTACGTAACCCAAGAATATATAGATTACGCTCGTCCTCTCATCCAAGGGGAAGTTGCGCCATTTTATGTGGACGGAACCCCGCGTCACATCCGCGCCGCCGCCCACACCCAAAGCTTGTCACAAATGCAAAACCAGAGGTGATGAGTGTCAAGACTTGCCAAGCATTTTAAGATGAGCGAAGCATGCGCCTTGGAATATGCCAATAAATATATTTTTTAACAAAAATGTCTTGACAAATAATTAGTCGTGATATATAATAGTCTTAATCAGGACTGTCTTGATTAAGACTATTTATTTTTAGGAGGGCATAAAAATGCCGCACAAGCACAAAAAACACGTAAAACACGCAAAAATTTTTACAGAAGCAAAACAAAGTTTTCCGAAAACCCAACCAAAGGTTGAAGATGCAATTACCAGAAAGCCAACAATGTCAAATTTGCTAAAGTTTGCATTGCCCACCATTTTGTCTATGATAATTATGAGCACCATGGGCATTGTAGACGGGGTTTTTGTTTCCCGCTGGATTGACCAAAACGCCCTGGCGGCAGTTTCTCTGGTTTTCCCATTTTTCGGCTTTGTTATGGCAATCGGCTTTATGTTGGGGGTGGGTGGCAATGCCATGATAGCCAAAAAAATCGGCGAAGGCAAGGAGGTTGAAGGTCGCCAAAACTTCAGCTTGATTATTATAACAGGCATTATTGTTGCCGCCGCCATTTCTATGATTGGCGTTTTAGCACCAGACTTCATCTTGAACATTCTTGGTGTTGATTATGGCGTTGCGCGACAAATGGCAATTGATTATATGATGCCTTTAGTTTATTTTGCTCCCGTCATCGTTTCAGGTATGATGTTTCAGCAATTTTTGATAACCGCAGGCAAGGCCCACTATAGCGCAATAACATCCTTTGCCAGCGGCATAGTTTCCATTGGACTTAACTTTTTGTTTATATATCATTTAGACATGGGTTTGCAAGGGGCGGCACTTGCCACCAGCATTGGTTACAGCCTTTCTGCCTTGGTTGGTTGGGTGTTTTTCAGCATAAACCGCAAGGGCAATCTGTATTTTGTTATGCCTAAGTTTGATATTAGGGCATTAGGGCGCGCCAGCATCAATGGGGCTTCCGAAATGGTTACAATGCTTGCCACATCAATTGTTGTAGTGTTGATGAACAACATCTTGATGGACATTGAAGGCGGCGGGCTGGAAGCCGTTGCGGCTGCTTCAATTATGTTTGCGGGCATGGGCGTTTTCTCGGCTCTGTTTATCGGGTACAGCTCAGGGGTTGCCCCCATTACCAGTTACAACTTCGGGAAAGGCGACACAGATAACCTAAAGTTGTCTTACAAAAACAATATGATAATCATTGGTGTTTTGTCAATTGTTGCTACGGGGCTTGCATTTTTGCTAATAGACCCCTTAATGCTGGTTTATGACATAGAGCCATATGTGCATATGTTTGACTTTATCCCGACCCCCGACATGTACGGCATTTATGTGGAAAACAGCGTCTACCACCTAGCACGCAGAGGCTTTTTCTTCATCACGGCAAGCTTTATATTAATGGCATATAATTCCTTTGGAACAATGTTTTTCACTGCCCTTAATAACGGCGTTGTGTCCTCTTTGCTCTCCTTATTTCGCACGCTTATTTTCCCCGTCCTTGCCTTTTGGATTTTGCCGACAATTTGGGGTCTTGACGGTGCATGGGCGGCAATGCCAGCGGCAGAAATTCTGGGCATTGTGCTGACTGTGGTATTCTTCATAAAGATGAAGAAACGCTATAATTACGCCTAAGCGGGAG
>WQSI01000122.1 GCA_009787945.1 Defluviitaleaceae bacterium | reverse complement strand
TTGAGGGAAAGGGGTCGCAATGTCCTCCTCAATCAGCTCTTCTAAAGCCCCTGCGTCCAAAATCCCATCAACGGTAATGTTTGCAAGCCTTTCTTCCACTTGCTCCAGCACTTCTGGGCGCACAACATCGTCCATATAACACACAGCAATATCCGTTTTACTACGCCGACCCACGAAACTTTGTTTTATTTTGAAATTTGTGTCCTTAACCCGACGGCGCAAAAGGGCGGTGTTAAAGCGCATTACCTCTGTAAACGCCTCATTGCTACCCTGCACCACCACCTCCGTGCTGGTTTCTGGTACTCCGCGATTAGGCCAACCACGGGTGGCAATCAAAATCCCCGCGTCATCACCGTCTACAAGCAGGGCAGTGTCACCAGATAGCACCATATGAACAATGTTGTCCATATCCCGCTCTTCCCGCAAATCTGCCGTTGTCATACCGCCGTCTTTTAAGGTTTCTAACAGGCTGATAGGTTTGCTAAAAAAGCTCTCAGGGGTTTTTAATGACCCAGCCATAATCCGCGGCAAAATAGTCTGCTCTAGCACAGCGCGGTCTGTCATGCCATCTAAATAAATAACATACGCCCACCGTCTAAGATTTGAACCTATGGGAAACTTGCGCTTCACCAAATCCCCAGAATCTTTAAACAAATCTTCTAAATATTGTATATTTTCATCTAAACTTGTGGATATTTTCATTCTCAATGCCCTCCTATTCTGTTTAATCTTCACCTAAAACCTTTTGGATATGTTGTCAAAAAAATACAGCACTCACGTTATAGGCTTTAGCGGAGTATTATGATATAAAAATATTCAAGGAGTATGTTATGCTTGATTTATATGGATTCAAAATCGAACAGCCTAGGTATATCAGCCCAGCAGAGGCATTTGAGGAATTTGTTGCCAGTTGCCCGCAACCACCGCACAAAGAAGATGCTTCACCGCCTGATTACGGCGCAGACAATGCGCCGACATTTCCTCCGCCCCATTACACTCCGCCCCGCCCAGGAATGGCAAGAGAAGTGGATGGGTACGCCATGCAGGCCTGCCTATACACCCCAACATACCTTTGGCTTGAAAACGGTCAGCAATTTTGGTTTTACCCCACTTTTATGGGGCGGCGTTCCGTTGCGGGGTATCGCTGGGCATACAGCGAATGGCTCTATACAGGTTTTGGATTTGATATGATAGAAAATTTTACATGCAGTCATTAATAAAAAATCACCGCTAAATAGGCGGTGATTTTTTATTAACGCTTTGTCTGTATTAAGAGGGGTTTTCTGATAAAATATCAAAAACAGGAATCGGCAGTGCAAGCCTTACTTTTTCCAGAAATTCCGCAGGGTTAAAAGGGGCGTGGTGGGGTGAATAGGGATTAATAGCAACAGCCACTAAATTTACAGGGTTTTGGACTGCAAGGCTTGCTCCTTTTATCAACAACTTCTCATATGTGCCAGAGGTTACCAAAATTTTTGTTGGATTTTCGGCAACAATCACTTTATTTCGCAAGTCCTGCCCTGATGTGATAAGGGTCTTAATTTTGCCTTCGCTAACTGCGCCGTCTATCTGAATAATATCTGCATCTTCGGCAGGTTTTGGCAGGGTTAGAATATCAACGGCGTGGCGGGTCTGGGCGATAACCCTATCCATGTCAGGCGACAAAACCCCGCCTGTGCAAAGCACAACAGACCCCGTAATCGCAGGGTCTGCAAAGGTTTTACGGCTTAAAGCTCCGTCAACAATTATTTTATCGGCATAGGGCAAATCTTTGATTAAATCCGCCATTTGAGCCACTATAGAAGGGCCTGCCAATTGCACATAGCCTGCCGACAAAGCACGAACCACCACAACCCTCCCCAAAGGAGTGGTAAACGACGTAACCCCTAGTATTTCCTGGGTAATATCACACCTGGACAACAGCCCTTCTGCTGTGGCAACCACCGTGCCAGAAGGCACAAAAATGCGGGGTTTTGGCGTGGTAGTCACCACATCTGTGTTTTCCCCATCCCGCCCAATGCTGGTTAGAGCAAGGCTAACGCCCCTCGCGGAAAACCCCGCAATTAAGTGGTTTAAAAGCGTTGTTTTCCCCACATTTTTATCCATCCCAATAATGCTGATTGATTTGTAAGGCATGAGTAAGTCTATCATACAAAAATTTCTCCCGCAAGATAGGTGACGGCACGCCCGCCTATTAGCACACGGTCGTTATCATTTTGGAGAAACAAAACACCGCCCCGCGCTGACGATTGCTGGGCAACGTGGCTGTCCTCCCCCAGCTTTTCACTCCAATAAGGCACAAGCAGGGTGTGGGTGCTGCCTGTTACAGGGTCCTCTGGTATGCCGATTTTGGGGGCAAAATATCGAGATACAAAGGACAGCCCGTCATCATTCGCTTTCGCAGTAGCAATTATGCCAGAAAGGTCGATTTTGCTGGCTTTGTCCATATTGCAAACAATATCTTCAATTTGCTTCTGGTTTTCAAAAACCAACATATATTCTTCAGTGCCGCGCCAAACCTCTGCGGGTCTAAAATTAAAGCAATCTAGCATGTCGCTAAATTCTATCTGCCAAATTTTATCCACAGGAAAATCAAGGGTCAATAATCCGCTAGAATTGCGCACTTTCAAGGTTTTGTCGCCATTAGTAAAGATTATCTCGTCCTCTTCATATCCTTCATGGTTAAATAACACATGAGCCGCCGCCAAAGTTGCGTGACCACACAAAGGCACTTCCACAGTGGGGGTAAACCAACGAATGGCGTAAACATCATTTTCCTGTACCACAAAAGCTGTTTCTGACAGGTTGTTCTCCATGGCGATTTTCTGCATCAAATCATCAGAAATCCAAGTGTCGCCTAAAATGCACACCCCTGCAGGGTTGCCTCCAAAAACCGCATCTGTAAATGCGTCTACCTGGTAAAATCTCACGCCATCACCTTCCGCCTTTCTTCCTTTGTTCGCCTTTTATCTTGATACATTTGCCCGTCAGCCGCAGCAACAACGTCACCAAAAGGTTCGGTAATTTTGATTTTTGTGGCAACTCCCATAGCCAGTGACAATTCAAAAGGTAAATTTTTATATTTTGAAATTTCCTCTCTAATTTTTGTAACTAATTCCCTGGCAGTATTCTCGTCTGTATGAGGCAGCAAGAAAACAAACTCGTCCCCACCGATTCTCGCTACAAAATCCCCTTTTCTGCGGGCATTTGCCAAAATTTCTGCCATGGTTTGCAAAAGCACATCTCCATATTTATGACCCATTGTATCATTTACTTGTTTAAGATAGTTTACATCACAAACCACAACGCTAACAGGTAAATATTCCGCGCTGTCCATTCGTTTTTTCGCGCCATCATATGACACGCGATTGGGCAAGCCCGTTAAAAAGTCCATCCCCGCCTTTTTCTCCAATTTATCAAGCAAGGCTCTATTTTTGGTAACATTTGTAAAAAATGCGATAGAACCATAGCTATTGCCATCAAACTGCTTATCGTTTACCATTTCATGGACATGCAAATGAAGCACAACATTAAAGCCGCCATTATCATATGAAATGTCCTTGCCTTCCTTAGTTTCTGGGCTGTCCGTAATTTTAGCCCCTTTTACTTTCAAGGCTTCCAGCAACCCTTCCAGGTTGTTTTGCCGCACATCTATGCCGATGGAGGAAAACCATCTTCCTGCAGAATTATTAAAATCCGTCACATAGCCTTCTTTCCCTAAAATCAACACAAAATCTTCCATATAATTAAAAGCTCTGCTTCTTGCTTGGCGCACATATAAATTTCTATCGCTGTTTGAGGATGCCCAATAATAAAATATAATGGAAACTGAAGCGGCAATGGCGGAAATGTCCAAACCAGGCGGCGTAAGATTCAAAAGTGTGGCGATATTGCTAACTATGGTTATCCCCATACCCACTATCACCAAATAGGAAGAAAGCCTGTAAAACTTTGGTTTTCTCAAATGACCCCGCACCAAAACCACAAGAGTTATTGCTACAAGAATGTATGATTGCGCTGTATGTACCCAAAACCATATACCACGATTATTAACGATATAGATATATGGATAAATGCCGACAACTTCCACCTCACGTATCAAAAAATTAAGAGGAGTGAACACCACAATAGCATTAAGTGCAGGCATGAGGAAAAGCAGAATAATGAGCCATTTTGCCAACTTACGCTCTGGGAACAGAGTGTTGTGTATAACGAAAAATTGAGTGGTTACAACAAGGCTTACAAAAAAGATTGCTGCGTTCCACAAAAATAAAACAGCTTCCATGTTGTTATATCCTGCAAGAACAACCGCCAGCATACAAACAACCCAGCTAACAATGCTAAATGCTGCAAGGGCAAGCATCGGGCTTGAACGGTAGCGTATAAATTTGAAAAGCTCTGTTATTAAAACAAACCCGCTCATCATAAGAAAGGGAACGTAAATAACGGTTATGGTAAAACTGTCCATAAAAACCAAACCCCTTACAAAAAATGCAGATATTACAAATTAATCATAACACAGCTTAACCCTTTTTTCAAGCACAATTTTCGTGGAATTTCGCATAAAAAAGCGAGGGGCATTAACGACCCCTCGCCACGCTATTCGTTTACTTTCTCAGTCGTCTTTGTCGGCCTATCTCCAAGCCCTTCTTTTAATTTGCCCATAATATCAATTCCCGTCAATGCTTCAACGGTGCTTGGCAAAGTTGCAATAATATCAGTGACATAGCCAGAAATCTTGGACGCACCGCCTCCAGAAGCACTGCCACCCTGGTCGATAACCACGATTTTCTCGGTTTTCGCCAGCGGCTCTGCCACGTTTTTAGCAATTTCTGGTAAACGCTCAATAATCATTTGGGTAACAGCAGCGTCGTTATACTGCTTAAAGGCTTCCGCCTTTTTCATCATAGCGTCAGCTTCAGCAGCACCTTGTTCGCGGATAATTTCCACCTCTGCCATACCTTCCAAACGCTTTGCTTCCGCCCTGGAAGAA
>WQSI01000121.1 GCA_009787945.1 Defluviitaleaceae bacterium | reverse complement strand
TCAGGTACAGTTATTGACACAACACCAGCGGTTGCATTTGCTGGAACTGTCACTGGGTAGTCTGAAAATAACAGCGAAACTGGACCTTCAAATCCATGGCGGGCAATTTCAACTTCAAACTCTACAGTGTCGCCAGGCTCAGCAACAACTCGCTGTGGAGTTACAGAAACAATCTCAACTGCTCCTGCAATACCAACTTGCAATGGCTCTGCAAAAGTTGCATATGCCAATGCTCTGGAGTTGTGGGCTGTAAAGCCAGAACCGCCAGTTATCGGTACAACGTGGAAGTCAGAGAAAGCTGCGTCAGTTGCGTGGATGGTGTAGTCACCGCCGAAGCGCATATGACCGCTTACAATTATGTCCACAGTTGTGTTGTTAATTCTGACGATTTGCATGATTTCACCAAGGTCGGCCACATCATCACCGCCAAGAGTGAAGATATTGTTATCTAAATCTTGCAAAGCCGCGATAGAAATAGCTTGTGTTGTTGTGCCAGCCGTGCCGCCCAAGAAATGGGGGTCAAATGGGTTAAGAACACCGATGCCTGGTCTTGCTGGCATTTGGTCAAGAGTTATTCTGATAACATTGTTAACCATTGCAATAGCTTCGCCTTCAACACGTGGAATTGCAACAGCACCGAAAGGTAGTATGGCAGCAATTTCGCCATTTGGGCCGCCTCTGCGGACTGTCATATAACCGTCGTGGTAGTTGTCGCCTGCCCATGCGCCTGCAAGTCTTGGTGGTTGGTTTCCGCCAAGGACGTTGTTAAGCGCGCCTGCACCTGTTGCACCACTTGCATAGAAATTGGTTGGTGCATTTGCTGGGATTGCGATGGTTGCATCAAATTCTACAACGCCGCCAGGGGCTACGGTTACAGTTGATGGGTGGGTTAGCGTGCCTCTGTATTGTGCAGGGGCTGCCATTCTGGTGTTTCCTCTAAACTCGTGAGAGATGTAGTAAGTTCCGCCAGTTTGGCTTGCTATTGTTGCTGTAAGGGTTCTTTCGCCGCCTGGCCCAATGCCGCCGAAGCTAAAGTGACCCATTTGCAAGTCACGCTCGTGTGGTTGCAAGCGGAAAGGAACGCCAGTGGTATGGAAGAAGTGTGGTTGACCTACAGAAACAACGGTTGTTGCTTCAATTGCGGCTTGCACGTTCATTTGTCTAGCACCTGCGAAGGCACTGTATTCGTATGGCATGTCAAAAATGCTGTAATAGGTTAATTGGTCAGCATTGTTTAAAATGCGGGTTCTAATTTCTTCTGATGTCCAGCCCAGGTTGTGTTGTTGGCTGTACTGTACCATTATGGCAACGCCGCCAGCAACGTGGGGAGCAGACATAGAAGTACCTTGGCTGTAGCCATATGCGCCGATGAAGCCAGCAGGGTCTTGCCACATTTCGCTGTAGTGGATGCCGTTTTCAACATCTTGCCATGGCAAGCGGGCAGTCCATCTTGGGATTGTGGAAAGAACAGCAACGCCATTTGCGCCAATTTCTGGCTTTAGCTCGTAAGATTGCAGGGTGTGACCGCGGGCAGAGAAGTCTACCACAAATGGTCCGTCAATAATTGACATTCTCTCGCTTAGGTAGAAAGTGGTTGTTTCGCCGTTTAGGGCAAGCATTGCGTCAGCAAATGGCAAGCCTTGCTCGTGGTTGATGCTGAACATTGGAACAGCTCTAAAACCAGAAGAATTGAAGGTTTGACCTGGATTGCCGATTTGGAAAAGCCCAGCCATGCCAAAAGCAAGAGCATTTGCGCCTGTGTCCATCAAGCCGTAACCACGGCGAAGAAGAACGAAATGACCTTCAATTTCCGCTCTGCCAGCTTCTTCAATTTGCTCTTGAGTTGGCTGGTCAACGCCTTCGCGGGCGAGGGCAAGGGCACCTTGTTGCTGAACAAGCAATTGGAAGTCAGCTGCGTTACCAACACCAAGGTTTACAACGGCTGCCGCGCCGCTGTTTGGTAGGGCAAACAGTCTAAATTCGCCAGTGTCAACATTATTGATGTTGGTAGAGGTAAGAGGCGTGTTAAAAGTAACGCGGCCAGGAATTGTTGTGTCGTCCATTGCGTTTCTGGTTGGCGGTGTCATAAATTTCGCCATAACATTTGGCATTGTTACTGGGGTTTGCAGGTAAACACCTTCAGCAGGCTCGGAGAAAGCAGCAACGGACAAGAAGCCCGCAGAGTGACCTGGAGAGCCTTGGGTTGCATGTTGCGGCCCAGTGTTGCCAGCAGAAGTTACCAAAACAATGTTCGGGAAAGCTAGAGAAAGTCTGGTGTAATTTGCCATGTACAAGCTTTGAACAGCAATTGCGCTACCAAAGGACATGGTGATAACATCAGCACCATCACGAGCCGCTTGCTCGAAAGCACCAAACATAACGGACGCAGAAGCTCCGCCGAAAGAGATGCGGTAGTGGATACCCATAGCACCAGGGGCAACACCAACAGAAACCACATCAAAATCTAACAAGCCAACATCACCATGAGCGGCGTGTGGGTTAGAGTTTACAGAACCATGCACGTGAGTACCGTGGTTAGACCAAGCAGGAATAGCTGTGCCTGCTGGCAATGGGAAAGTTGTTACATTATTGTTATGTACATTACGGAATTCTGGTAAGAAGTTGAAAGGTGCAAGCTCCATTGGGCTGTGTCCTGGGCGGACAGTTCCCTCAAGTGGATGACCTTCTGGCCATAGAAGAGGCAAGTGGGTTGGGTTTCCGCGCCAAGCTTGCGCACCAGTGTTTTGGTTTGCGCCAGGCCATGTTCTTGCCATGTCGCGGCCAACAAAACGCCAGTCTGGATTTTCGTCTGTACCAAGGTTAATCATTTCATCTTGAGAAATAGTAACACCTCTTGCTGCCATGTCAGCAGCGGTTGGGAAGGTGTATCTAAATGCAGGGTGCATCCAGTCAAGACCAGAGTCAACAACAGCAACAAGCACGCCTGTACCGTCATATCCTCTTTCGTGCAAATCAGCAACATTCATTCTGTAACGTCCAGAATCATGTCCGCGGTATGGCACGTCAAAAACTCTAAGGATAATTGGGTCCTCAAAACCAACATAATCCCCTGCAAAAGCATCATCATTTGCTGTTATGCTGTAGAAACCACCTTCAGAGGCGTGATTTTGCACAACAATGCGAACTTCGGTGTCGCTCATTCTGTGTACTTGCTCGATATTGCCAAGGTTAGCAGAAATGATGAAGTTTTGACCAGAAATGTCATCTGCGAAGATGCCTTCTGTTAGGTTGATGGTGATTGTACGTCTTTCGGCTGTGATTGTTCCAGAACCTTCAGCGTAGTCTGGAGTTGCAGTCACAAGACCGTATAGGTCATTAATTAGAAGAATGTCAACAGCAGGAACGCCGTTAAGAGAGGATGAGAATATGATACGCTCCCAATTTGCATCTCTTTTTCTAACGTCAATTAAGCTAACATAATCTAGGTTATCCCAAATGCGGTTTATGCGGAAAAACTCCAAAGCACATTCGCCTGTTGGGTAAATTGTTGGGGTAATCTCTAAAGCGGCATAAGGAATGTGCGTGTTTACTCGGTCAAGTTGAGCCCACATGCGGATAACGCCAAGACCTGCTAGAGATTGGTTATTAGAGTTTCCGTTGTTAAACACTCCCCAGCCAAGAAGAGGCGCGGAAGCTGCAACAACAGGGAAAGTTTCATTATCAATTTGTAGGTTGGCAACATCGTCGCCTTCTTCAGTTATGTAAGGATAATCTTCTTCTTCATTATTATATTCTTCATCGCCGTTATAGCCATAATCATCTTCTTCTGGCGGATAGGTTATAACTGATTCTTCTTCTTGCACTGGCATTTCAGCTTCTGCCCATGGGTTCTCATCAACCAGGTCAAGATGTACTATAAAGTCTGGTTGAATTAGCCTTACAGATGGAAGAGCCGCTACAGCCGCTACCATATTAGCAGGAAGAGTCATAGAAACACCGTTTAGGGTGTAGTGGAACATGTGGTTGATATTGTAGCCGCCGCCACCCATACGTGCCATTGGGCTGGCTGCAAAAAGCTGTGAAACCTCGCTTCTAAAGCGGGCGTGGTCATCTTCTACATTTTGCTCGGCTTCTTCAGTGGCAAGAAAGTCGCCGTATAAAGCTGCGGTAAGCACTTGCACAGCCGCGGTTTCACGCTCAAAGTAAACGATGACATTTACCATTGTGCCGTCATTTGGCAGGGCATAATCTCCCTCAAAGCCAACAAGGCCGCCAAGAGCGTTGTGTTCTTGAATGTAAGCTAACGCAGAAATTTGCTCGTCTGTTAGGACGATGCCTGCCTGCTCGCTAAAGTTTACTGCAAAAAGCTGTGCAGGGGCAAGACCCAGAACAAGCACTACTGCAAGCAAACTGGCAATTACGTTTTTAAATTTTTTACGCATTTTACTCATTTAAAATCTCCTTTCATACAACAATAGGTTAAGATACTCATTCCATTACCTTTGGTATGCTCTCTACCCTCCCTCTTCTTGTTTTTCGGCTATCTCATAACGATAAAAGACGACCCGTGTCTTTATTTTACACCAAACATTGGTAATTGTCAATACCTAAATTTAAATTTTTTTATAATTCTTTTGTTTTTGTAATATTTTTGTAATATTTTGTCAAGAACGCCTTACGCAAAAATATCTTGCAAATTTTTCGCATTTGCTGTAAACTTTATTATGAAGGTTTCGTATATGTTGTTAAACGGAGGTAACTATTATGCAGAATGAAAAAATGATGATATTGAAAATGCTTGAAGAAGGCAAAATTAACGCGGAAGAAGCGTCTAGGCTGTTGGCGGCAGATGGCGGCAGTGCGCCATCCCATGCCCCTTCCCCTCCCCTTTCCCCTCGCCCATCTGGTCATGTGCCAGGCAACCAAATGCCCCCTGGCGGCTCTCACGCGTCACACCCCACATCGGGCGGCGCAACAGACAGCGTAGGTGCTAAATTTGGCGCGTTTATGAAAGATATGGAGCCTAAGCTTCAAAAGGCGGGCAAATTTGTT
>WQSI01000120.1 GCA_009787945.1 Defluviitaleaceae bacterium | reverse complement strand
GGCACTGTCGATGATAGGTGCAAAGCCGCCAATAAGCAAGCCTATGGCGTCGCCACCGTCATAAATGCCGCTTTTTGTAGCCACGCCATCACGCAGAGCTTGAAACATTTCATCGGAAAAATACTCCACAGGGTCTTGCATGCCAAAGTACACACCCCACTCATGGTGGGCGGCAAGCCCCGCTCCAAAATAAGTAACATAACCCCCATCATATGTTGGAAACAAGGCATAAACAAACTGCACACCAGTTTCGTTAATTATTCTGTCCAAGGCATCCTGAACTTGATGCCAATAATCGTCCTGCACTCTGGTTTCTACTATACGTGCAAACCCCTCTGGCTCTATGACGCTGGCCAGGGTTTGCGCCATGCGCATGGCCTGGGTGCCATAGCTTTCAACAGTTGCATTGTGATGCGCAAAATAGCTGTAAATGGTCATAAACAAACTGCATAAAATTATTACAAGCAGTATCACACCGGGAACTAGCAGCCTTAACGGCAATCCTTTTTTAGTCATCAAAGTCCGTGCCTCCTTTGGCATAAAGATACGCATACTTCTGGCGTTTGCGCCTAAAAATCAAAATATAGCATAAAATCAGCACCCCAGCCGCCACTGCGGATATTACAGCAAAACCAGCACCAAGCCCAATGGTAATGGCCCATGCAAAGGCGAAGGGGGCAAAAGCTCCGCCTAAGTTGTCCACAGCACTGTAAGTGGACATTGCCTCGTCTGCGCCGTATTTTTTAACCCTGTTCATTTCCGAGAAGAACAGCGGAAAATATGTAAAGCCTATGCTGTTTGAACATCCCAAAATCGCCACAGCGGCGATAATAAAAAGGATGTCGGGGTGATAAGCCACAATTGCAAGGGCGACAATGCTTAGCAACATAGAGATGACAATTATGCTCTTGTGGTCTGTGCCGCGGGCTTCAAGCCTTTTGGTGATGGCTGGGCCAATAAACATAAGGCTTGTGGCATGGAGCATAAACAACAAGCTTATTTCAGTTTCAAGCAGGCCGCTTTCTGCACCAAATACGGGCACAAAGTAAAACAAAAAGCCATTTAGAGTTACATATGTTAAAAATAGTATCAAAAACGCAAGCACCCGCCGAGATGATATAAAGCTTCCAAAGCCAGCCTGCCTCCTTTGAGCTTTGTCCATTTTAACCTTGTTAAGCTTGGGCGGCTTGCTGATGACTTTGCGGTTGATGAGGAAGGCGAAAAATGCAAGAGACAGCAGCCACCCAATGGCCGAGCCAAAGAAGATTGGGGCTTGACCCAATATCACCGCCAAGGATGCACCAACCAAAATACCCACATTCATACCAGCAAAGCTGGCAGAATTAAACAGGGAAAAACCTTCGGCTTTATGTTTGGCATCCTCCAAGGAAGCAATATAAATACTCAAAATAGAAAACACAAGCCCCGCCCCAAGACCGCTTAAGGACATGCCCAAAACGAAGGTATTAAAATCACCTGCTAGGGCGTTTATAGAATCGCCCGCCACGCTTAAAGCCACGCCCAAAACAAATGTGGCCTTAAAGCCAATGCCCCGCTTGATGAGACCACCAAGGGATGCAGCCAAAGCAAGCATCACAAGGTTGATTGTAAGGGGCAGCGCAGACACCACCTCGGGCGACATGCCCCAAAGCTCTGCATAAAATTGCCCGGCATATATAGGCAAAAAGCCCGTTGTCAAATTGAACGCAACACAGATAACAAAGGCCAAAATTCTAATAAATGGAATTGGCAACAAAACTTCATTAAATTCAGCTCTGGTTTTTGCTCTTGCTGCATAGGTTAAGATGGCGTCCATGCCTTCTATCATAATAAAAACCAAAAGGGCTATGATAATTGCAATATTAACAAACAACTGCCAAACTTCATTTGAGATGCTTTCATTAAATGCCGTTAGGTTTATGCCAATTTCAACACCGCCTATGATAACACCGTCCTCGCCGTACACAGGACCGACAACCGCCATGTAAAATCCACTTCTGTCCACAATATTATCATTTACAACAAATTGCCCGCCGCTTTCTATGACCATTTCCAAATCCGAGCCTTCAAGAAGCCCGCCAAAGGTGTTAAATGCACCCATGTTGCCGTCCAAAAAGGCAATGTCGTACAGATGATTGCCCTGAAACCTGATTGCAACAATGTATATGCTTTCATTCCATTCATGCGAAACATCTACCAAGTCCCTTAAAGATTGCATCAAACGCAGGTAATACTCGCTGTTATAATATTGGGGATTTGCAATATTTTGAAATGCTTCTGTGTCAATTATGCTCTGACTTAAAAGAACCAGCGAAGATAGCCTGTTGACTATCTCCCCGCGCGCCCTAGCTTCGTATGAATCCATTATGCCTGGTACGACAGCAACGCTAATAAGCAAAGATACCGAAACAATAACAATTGTTATTTGTTGTTTTTGGGTTAATGTGATTTTTTGCAGGTTTTTAATTGCTCTTATTGCGGCAAAAACCGCCGCTGCGACCATAATAAGCAAAGATGCCAACAAAAAAAGCCGCAAGGTAACCATGGCCTGCCCAGGCTGGATATAGTGGATTGCGTCAAGGATTTCGCCATAGGGGCTGGCAACATAAACGGTGGCATAGGTTGTAAACACCACCCTTTCTCCTGAGGCATAGACGGAGAAATAGATAATCCTGTCCTCCAAATCTAAGGACAAATCTGGCGCGATAAGGTCATGTCTTTGTCCCTGGGCATCAAAAAAACCAACACTCCTTTGCCCAACATCCGTAAAATACAAAACGCCGCTTTTTGCAATGTGATATGGCAATGAAAAGGATTCAATGTCATTGCCCGAAGTGGCTGTGTAAATTGTTGTAAGCTGACCGTCTTGCAGTGACATAACAGTTCCGGCCCTGTCTAATATGTAGATACCTTCAGTGGTTATGCTAAAATGCTGCAATACCAAATTGGCATTTGTAAATGGATGAAAATGATATGTAGAGGCGGCATTGCTCTCGTCGATGTATCGCAGGGCGATGCCGTATTCACTAGATTGGACAAACCACACAACCCCATCCAAAATGGCAATTGCGCCAATATGAACCAGCGACTGCCTTTGCTCGTGAACCAGCTCATATGCGACATATAAGACGCGCCCTGTTTGAGAACACATGGCCACAATGCGCTCCATTCCCACACTCATTCCATCAGGATTCCAAACCACATCAAGAATATAAAAAATCGGGCCGCCGTCTGCGGCTATAACCCTAACAAAAGAAAATCCATCCCCAATTTCAAGCAAAAAATCCATCCGCCCGTCTTGGCCGACTTTGATAATGCGCTCCGAGCCATAATCCGCAATGTAAATATTGCCATGGGGGTCAACCTTGGAGCTAAACACCCAACTTAATTCCGTACCCTCAAATGGATTGAGTTTAAACGCACTAATATTTGAAAAAAAGAATACTGCCGCAACAAGCAGTACGGCCCACTTTATAATGGCAAATATGGTTTTTCTCTTAGGCATACTGTACCTCCCTAAATTTCAATGAATATTTTGTCTTTCATTTTGGCATAAAATATGGTTTCCTGACCGCTTTTGCTTAAAATTTCAGGAAACATAATGCTGAAAATCGAGATGGTGTTGCCATGAACCTTGGCGCATTTTTGCATGGAGCTCATTTCATCTATGCTATCAACTTGAAGGATATTTTTTGTGCCCCAAAAATAAAATGGGGATGCAATCATGGAAATATAATCATAAACCGATTCTTCCTTGCCCGCACGGGATGTGTAGTTTCCTTTTGAGCGGTCAAGCTTAAAATATTCCTCTCTTTCATTGTAAAATTGAGCTAGGGTATCAGTGTCGCGGCTGTGAAGAATTGTGTAGCGTCTGAGCGGATATTTTTTTAGCAGCTTTTCAAATAGCTCCATGTGCATATCAGCAATGCGATAGGATTCTTGGGCAAAGCTTTCAAGCATTTTATCCTTCACAACAGGGTCAATGTGGTCAGAAATCGAAGCTAAAAACTTTTTGTAGGACATATCAGGAATGGGCACAACCAAGGGTGCGTTCAGCAAATTTGCTATTTCCATGGGATAGGCTAGGCATTCATATTCTTGCAGGGTCATTTTGTTTTTGCGGCTGTCAAAGGACACGTCGGCTATTTGCTCAGCAAAGAGACTAAAATGCTCTGCAACGTTCACTTCGGTCGTTTCGATGTAATTTCTGCCTGAATTAAAATCGTAGTAATGCTTTTCGCCGTTTTTATGCTTGATTTCAATAATCATCTCATCCGTACCAAACAAGCAGGGCCCACCAATCACACCCACATCCTCCAAGGCCGCAGCATCCAGCCCATCAAGCCCACGGGTAAACAGCGGCATCTCTCTTATGCGGCAAGTGCTGGCATCGCCAATATCAGGCACAAGCCTAGAAATATTTTCAAATGTATTTGCAATCAGCGTATTTTTATATGTAATTATATATTTTTCGGGCTTTAAGTGATAATGCGCGCGGACGCGCTCATCAATGGCCTTGGCCTGCTCTTTTTTTGCACACGCAACTTACGAATTTCATCAGGCTCCTTGCTCTCATTGATTTTGGCTATCAAGGTCGCCATCTTGACCTGCTCATCCGCTAAGAGCGTTGCAAGCTCTCTTTCATAATCCGCAAACATAGCAAAATTAGGTCTATATGGGTCAATTTCCTTTACAGCAAAAAAATCACCAGTGTCAAAAGGATAATCGCAAACATTGCTGTAAGGGCTGCCATTAACATCAACGCCATTGGCCTGCAAAATTTCTCTAATCGTAACTACCAATTTCATCAAACCCTTTCTTTAGGATATTCACCTAAGTCAACACGAAGCCAAAATACCATACCCCCCAAGTATACAAACCCGAGTTCGACAAAATAAAACGCCCCACACCGTCATTGCGGGCTCACGTCAGTCTAATTTGGTGAGAGCCATGAAATGCTGTGACAGGACGCCTCCCCCGTCTGTCACCCCGCGCTTGACGCGGGGTCCCCTCAAGATAGCCGAGTGAATAA
>WQSI01000119.1 GCA_009787945.1 Defluviitaleaceae bacterium | reverse complement strand
GGTTCTGCTGACGCAGACTGGGTGGGAAATAAGCCGAAAAGCTGGCGGAATGGATTTTGGAGACAGCCCCTAAGGGCGCATAATATGCGCCCCTACACTATTCAAAACACTAAAACTTTTTTAAAACATCCCCAAGTATTCTAATGCCTTTTTCCAAATTCTCATCTGTTGGGGAAGAGAAATTTATGCGGAAATAGGGTGAATTGGGGTCAGGTGTAACTTCAAAGGAGTGACCTTGAACAATACCAACACCATCTTTTAATGCCTGTCCACAAAAATCATCTACATTAATTTCCGCAGGCAGCTGCACATAAACATACAACCCGCCCTCTGGCTTAACATAGCTTACACGGCCGCCAAGGTATTTATCAATACAATCGCATGTAAGTTGCAGGCGGCGGTTGTAAATGGCACGAACATCTGCAAGTTGACGCTCCATTGTAAATTCTGTCATCATTTTATGAACAACAATTTGATTAACAGACGGAGAGTGTACATCAGAAATTTGCTTGGCGGCAGCCAATTTTTCCATGTAATTTTTGTGCATCAACAAATATCCCACCCGAAGCCCTGGGGAAATTGTCTTGGAAAAAGAACCAGCATAAAGAACAATTCCATCTGTATCCATAGACTTGATTGTTGGAATGTCCTCACCAAAATAGCGCAAATCGCCATAGGGGTCGTCCTCTAAAATTAGGGTATTGTACTTTTTTGCAAGCTCATAAATCTTTTTGCGTTTCTCCAGGCTTGTTGTCCAGCCTGTTGGGTTTTGGAAGTTAGGGATTGTGTAGATAAAGCGGGCATTAGGGTGTTTTTTAAGGGTTTCCTCTAGCTTTTCCATACACATGCCGTCATGCTCCATGTCTACACCCTCAATTTGCACCCCATAGGATTTAAATGCAGACAACGAGCCTGTAAAGCTTGGATTTTCGCTTATAATCACATCGCCTTCGTTGCAGAAAACTTTGGTGACAATCTCAATGGCTTGGGTCGCACCCTGAGTAATTATAATTTTGTCATCGTCATTGCCTATGTTGCGCTTGCTTTTCAAGTCTGCCACGAGTTTTTCGCGCAGGGGCGGATAGCCCTCAGTCGGGGCATATAACAAAGTTTGAGGGATTGGCATAGTTAAAGCCTCTGCCATATAGCCCGCAATTACCTCACCTGGAATTGCATCCGCTCCTGGGTTTCCAGCCGCGAAGGCGATTGCCTTGCCAGGGCCACAATGTTTTAAAATTTCGTAAACAGCCGCTGGGGCTAGGCTTTCTGCACGTTTTGCAAATGTTTGGTTCATAGGTTAATCCTCCTTAGTTTATGTTCATTATATTTCCATTGGTATGAATTTCCACAACTTTGCCCTTTGGCTCATCTTTGCTGGCAAATCTATCCAAATATGTTCCCTTTTGCTTCAAAATAAGTTTTGCTCCCTTTTCTACTGCCATGGTAATGTGCATGGCAGCCACGCCAAATTCTTTAATAAGGGTTGCAGGGTCGCTGACAACAATTGTGTCAGCATTTGCAATGGCTTCTAAAGTGTCAATATCAGCGGTTTTAGGGTGATGTATCTCATCAATGCCGAAGCTTCCCTTCTCACAAAGCAGTCCGCCAGGGGTCGGCAATGCGCTTATTACCCTGTTGCCGTCAACTTTAAGAACCACAGGGCAAGCCAAACTGCAATTTGGGCAATTTGTTGTCACAATGTCGTATTCTGCAAGGGGAACTTGCTTGTCTAGGTTGGTGCGTGCCATCAGCGCGCCTGTTGGGCAAAGATGGGCGCACATGCCGCAGCTGATACAATCGGTTTCTGCCAAAGGTTTGGACAAGGCAGGTGACACAACCGTGTCAAACCCACGGTCTACAAGCCCCAACGCCCCTGCACCCACAACTTGGTCACAAATGCGCACACATTGACCGCACAGGATGCACTTTGCAGGGTCAAATGTAATTTTATCATGTTGTTTGTGCTTAATGTCCGCAACAGGCGGGTCTGCATCAAACTTTTCTGGGGTCACAGCATATTGATTTGCGTAATTTATAAGCTTGCAATTGAAATAATCTTGACAGCCACATTCTAGGCAACGCTGTGCTTCTGCCACCACATCAGCCTTGCCAAGCGGCAAATTGACAGGGGCGAAGTCTTTAGCCCGAACCTCCCCAGCCCTATGAGCCACTTTCAAACGGTTAGCCTTGGTGATGTGAGCAAAGTCCTCTGCTGTCACCGTTTCATCTTTCACCAGAAATGGCTTCTGCGGCACAAATTCCTCTCCACGGAGATAAGCGTCCACAGCAACCGCAGCTTTTTGAGCGTCACCAATGGCTTTTACTGCAATGTCCGCCCCAGTATCAGCCACGTCACCAACGGCAAACACGCCCTTTAGGTTGGTTGTAAAACTATTTACATTAACATCCACATTGCCCCAACGATTAAGCTCAAGACCACCAAATCCAGCCATATCCGCCTTTTGCCCAATGGCAACGATAACCACATCAACATCAAGTATCTCGGTTTTGCCCTCTACAGCAATTGGTGCGCGACGTCCTCTCTCGTCCGCCTCGCCAAGCTCCATAATTTGAAGCCTAACGGCAGAAACGGCTCCATCCGTGCCGATGATTTCTGTTGGATTAACAAGATTTTTAAATGTCACGCCCTCTTCAATGGCTTCGGTGATTTCAATTGCCTGGGCAGGCATTTCGTCACGGGTTCTGCGATAAAGATTAAACACGTCAGAAGCACCAAGGCGCATGGCAGTGCGGCAGGCATCCATGGCAGTGTTGCCGCCGCCAACAACAGCAACACGCTTGCCCTTAAAATCAGGAGCGTTACCAAGGACAACTTCCCGCAAAAAGTCAATTCCGCCGTAAACATTAGCTAAAACTTCACCATCACAGCCCATTGGGGCGGCACGCCAAGCACCATTAGCAACAACTACAGCATCAAAATCCTTTTGCAAGTCACCAAAATCAATATCAACGCCAATTTTAGTATTGTTGCGCAAGTCCGCACCCATTGATGCAACCACGCTAATTTCCTTATCTAGCACCGCCTTTGGCAAGCGATACTCTGGTATGCCATAGCGCAACATACCGCCCATTTGGGGCATGGCATCATACACAACAACTCCATGACCTAAACGGCGCATCTGATACGCCATAGTCAGCCCGCCGGGTCCACCGCCAACAACAGCCACACGTTTGCCAGTGTCTGCGCCAACCTCTGGGGCGTAGTCAATATGCAAATCCCCGATAAATTCCTTTATGCTGCCAATGGAGATAGGCTCGTCCACAAGGACGCGGCGGCAACCATCCTCACAAGGGCGCGGACATACCCGCCCAATACTGGCAGGCAACGGTATGCGGTTTTTGGTCAGCTTCAACGCCTCGGCAAACAGCCCATTGGCAGTTAGCCCCACATAACCCTGGCAATCTGTTTCAGCAGGACATGCCTGCTGACAAGGGGGGCGACAGTCGCCTTTATGGTTGCTTAACATCAAATCCAACGCCGCCTTGCGGTTAGCATCCACGCGGGCAGAACGGGTCACAACTTCCATACCCTCCGTTGCCACTGTGGAGCAAGCCCGCAAAAGCCGCGGTGCCCCTGCCACCTCCACCGTACAAATGCCACAAGATGCATAAACATCAAGTAAATCACTGTGGCACATATTTGGTATATCAATTCCCGCCTGGCGCGCCAAATCCAAAATGGTTTGCCCCGCCGTGCCTTCCACGGTAATTCCGTCTATTTTTACTACAATCTTTTCCAATTTGTTCCACCTCGTTTTTCTTAGTCTTACACTTAGTCAATATTGATAGCTTTAAAGTTACAAACAGCAAAGCATTTACCGCACTTAATGCAATTTTCTTGGTTAATGGTGTGGGTTTCTTTTTGTTGCCCCGTGATGCATGATGTTGGGCAATTTCTTCGGCAAAGGGTGCAACCCACGCATTTTTCTGCGTTTATTGTGTATGTGAGCAGGGGCTTGCAGGATTTTGCGGTGCATTTTTTATGATTTATATGGTCTTTATATTCGTTTCGGAAGTAGCGTATTGTGGTAAGCACGGGGTTTGCGGCGGTTTGCCCTAATGCGCACAAGCTGCCCTCTCCGATGGATTTTCCGAGTTCTTCCAGGAGTTCAATGTCGCCTTCTCTGCCGTCTCCTGCGCAAATACGCTCCAAAATTTCAAGCATCCGTTTTGTGCCAATGCGGCAGTGGGTGCATTTTCCGCAGCTTTCCTTGCGGGTAAAGTCCAGGAAAAAGCGGGCAATGTCCACCATACACGTGGTTTCATCCATAACGACCATGCCGCCAGAACCCATGATTGCCCCCGTGGCAGAAATTGATTTATAGTCGATAATGGTGTCATCCATATGGGCAGGGATGCAACCGCCAGAAGGGCCGCCCATTTGCACGGCTTTGAAAGCCTTGCCCCCCTTGATGCCGCCACCAAGATTAAAGATAACATTGTGCAAAGTATCCCCCATTGGCACTTCCACAAGCCCCCCGTTGTTGATTTTGCCTGCAAGAGCAAAAACTTTTGTTCCTTTGCTGTTTTCTGTGCCCATGGCGGCAAAAGCCTCGCCGCCTTCACGCAAAATCCAAGGTACATTTGCTAGGGTTTCCACGTTATTAATGTTGCTGGGCATACCTTTGTAGCCTTTTTGGGCAGGAAAAGGCGGTTTTAGGCGCGGCATACCCCTTTCCCCTTCTAAAGACGCGATAAGGGCGGTTTCCTCACCACATACGAAAGCACCAGCCCCCGCCTTTATGCGAATGTCAAAATCAAATCCGCTTTCAAATATGTTTTTGCCTAATATTCCGCGGTTTCTGGCTTGCTCCAGGGCAATCTCCAAACGGGCAATTGCCAATGGATATTCTGCACGAACGTAAACAATGCCTTCGGCACAGCCCATGGCATACGCGCCAATCATCATGCCTTCAATTAAGCCGTGGGGGTCGCCCTCGATAATTGCCCTGTCCATAAAAGCACCTGGGTCGCCTTCATCGGCATTGCAGATTATATACTTGATGTCCCCTGGATTGTTGCGGCAGGCATTCCACTTAAAC
>WQSI01000118.1 GCA_009787945.1 Defluviitaleaceae bacterium | reverse complement strand
AGAGCAAGGTTTGCAAGATGACCCTAATTTTAGCTGGTCCATTTCATATGTGGGATATTTTCCCATTGAAAACCCGCAATATTTGATACAGGTAGTGGTTCATCAAGTGCCACCATATGTTTATGATGCTGGTTTTCGTTCCGTCGTACCAATGTATAGGGAGATGATGCAGGAAATAATCCGCCTTCGCAATATTCAGCCTTGTGACGCGGTGGAATTAACCGCAACGGTCTATGATATGATTGTGGAAGATTTTGTGGGCATGAATTTGCAAGCCGCAACCCATATTCTTAGCGCACCTGGACGCACCTTTGATTTAATAAACAGCGGAAATGTAGTGGTTTCCCAATTTCCGCCAGCGGGGGTTCGCACCGCCTCTGATTCATCAATAATTTTACATTTAGAAGATAATGGAAGCCAACAATTGGTATTTGTTCCGAATTTAATAGGGCAAAATTTGGAATTTGCCCAAGAAATTTTAACCCAAACTGGATTTAATGTTCGCGTTGCACACCTGGACACATCTGAGGAAAACCCCAATTTTACAGTATATAAACAAACTGGAGCAGAACTTTTCCTTCCAGAAGGCACTACAATTTTGCTAACTCTTCAATAATACCACAACCTTACTGTTGCAAAAATTTTTGTTTTATGCTACAATCTTTATAGAAATTGTCGAAAGGAGATGTTTTGTGAAAGTTGAGATTGTAAACTCCTTTGTTCAAGGGGCGCAAAGCACCTTAACTACCTTATGTGGTCAAATGGACAAGCTAGGTTCGGTTTTTATGAAACAAGCACCATTTACGCATAATGAAATTTCGGTTGTAATTGGCGTACACGGCGAACTTAACGGTCATGTTATATATACCATGGACGAAAAAAGCGGCCTATTGCTTGCTTCTAAAATTATGGCAGGGTTTGAGGTTACTGGGCTTGATGACATGTCAAAATCTGCCATCAAAGAAATCGGTAACATGATTTCGGGAAATGCAGCCTCTGCGCTGTTTAGTCACGGTTTCACCGTTGATATTACAACGCCCACATATGTGGCAAGTGGTGAAACGGCGGGTCTTGAATTTTTAGCACCCGATAGTAAATTAATTTGCATACCTATATTTTATCAAGGAGAGCAAATCTTTGAAGTAGATTTGCATTTTAAAGCCTAATGATACCTTTTTTTGCTGTTTCTAAAGCCTTCAAAATTTTAAGTGCTTTCCCGAAATATTTTTTTCCACAAGAAATGGTGGATTCTGTTTTTGAGGTTGATTATGACAAATTTTGGGATAATGGTGTTAGGGGTTTGATTTTTGATATAGATAACACCCTCGCCACCTTCGACGTTGCCTTGCCTGACAACGAAACCATCGCTTTTCTGCGCACCCTTGAAGAAAAGGGATTTGCCATTTGTTTTTTATCAAATAATTCTAAGCGTCGCGTGGAAATTTTCAGTGCAGACTTAGGTTATCCTCACATTTGGCGCGCTCAAAAACCCCGAAGGGGCAATTTGCACAAAGCCATTGATATATTAGGGCTGGACAAATCCCAAGTTGTGTTAATTGGCGACCAAATATTTACTGACTGTTTGGCAGGCAACCGTGCAGGTGTTTATACGGTTTTAACCACGCCCATAGGAATAAAGGACGAATGGCAGGTGAAACTCAAACGTATGCCAGAAAAATTTGTATTACGAGCCATAAAGCAGGCGAAATTATGATGATTACAGGGAAAACCCGTATGGCTGGGCTTATCGGCAAGAATATAAGTAGCTCCATGTCGCCATTTGTTCACAACTATTTGTCGGAAAAAACGGGGCAGGATGCCGTTTACACCGCCTTTAATGTTGACGAAACACAATTGGAAGATGCTGTAAAAGGTGCGTATGCTCTGGGTTTTGCGGGTCTAAATGTTACATCCCCACATAAAATAGCAGTGATGGATTTTGCCGTAAGCCTTGACAAAACAGCCCAGAACGCCCACGCGGTCAACCTCCTTAAACATACCGACCGAGGATTTGTGGGCTATAATACTGACATTGACGGCATTTTGTGGTCATTGCGCGAACATCACAAAGTACCGCCGCCTAAACACGTAACCATTTTAGGAAGCGGAGGAGCATCAAACGCAGCTGTGCTTGCCCTAAACGATGCAGATGTAACCGTTATAAGCCGCAAAGATGCAGAGCGAGGTGCCCTTCACAGCGTTAGTGGCGACCTTTTCATACAAGCCACAGCAGGCACGCCAGAAGAGCTTCTGCGCCTTGTTCCACCCCGGTTGCTAAAAAATTTTACGACCATATTTGATATGAATTATCCAATCTACAATCCGTGGTTACAGCGAGTAAAAACACCAGAAAATAAGACCTTTGATGGTCTTGCTATGTTGGTTTATCAAGCGATTAAAGCCTATGAAATCATTTGGCGCAAAAATATTTCCCATGAGTTGGCGCAGGAGCTATTCAGCGCAATATCTATGGATTAAAGGAGATTAAAATGGACATCCGCAAAGAAGTTTTTGATAAAAACAATCTTCAAATTCGCAATTATATGGAAGATTGTGTGATTGATTTGCTAGGGCCTGTGTTAGAAAACCTCAGCTCTTGCCAATGCGAAAATTGTGCATTGGACATTATGGCAATTGCCCTAAACGGTCTGCCGACCAAGTATGTGGTAACAAAAAGAGGTGAACTTTACACCAAGTTGTCTAGTCTGCAAAACCAATCTGATGTGGATATTATTGCAGCAATTGCTAAGGCAAGCGTTATAGTATCCCGCAATCCACGCCACGACAGATAATGAGAGCAAAGCCTAATATTGCGCTAATCGGCCCTATGGGTGTCGGGAAAACGTCCGTGGGGCGTTTGCTTTCGGTTGCCCTAAAAATGGGCTTTTTTGATTTTGACGCAGAAATTGAAGCCCGTGCCGCTATGTCAATCAATCAAATTTTTCACAGTTTAGGAGAGCCGCATTTTCGTCAACTAGAACATGAAATATGTCAAAAAATCCCTCAAATGCAGGGTTTTGTTGTTTCTACTGGTGGGGGTGTTTTGTTAAACCCCGCAAATCTGCCTCTTCTGCGGTCTACCTGCACAATAATCCACCTTTCCGCATCCCCGCCCGCCCTCCAGCAAAGGTTGGAAGGCGACCAAACCCGTCCCCTACTCCACAATTTAGGGAATATCCTAAGCGAGCGCGAACCCCTGTACAAGGAAGCTGCTGACCACACAATCAAAACCGACAAAAAAACCCCGACCGCTTGTGTCGAGGAAATCATGCTTTACTGGTCAATAAGAGACTTGAACTCCTGACCCCATCCACGTCAAGGATGTGCTCTACCAACTGAGCTAATTGACCACGAAGCTTAAAAAGTTGGGTAGAGCCAATTCCCTTGATGTTGTATCAACAAAAAAATTGTGTCATGCCAACTTTATCAGCATCAAACTAATTACATTAGAACGGAGTTGGGGAGATTTGAACTCCCGCGCCGCTTTCACGACCTACCCGCTTTCCAGGCGAGCCTCTTAAGCCACTTGAGTACAACTCCAAAGATAAGTGTTTCGGATAACACCAAAAATCAGTATACCATAGCCACCGTAAGAAGTCAAGAAAAATTTTAGCTTTTTGCGGTTTTTTGTGTGTCAGCGTTAAACAAACCTCCTCAACTACAAAAAAGATTAAAAATTTTCAATTTTCTCTTGTGCTACTGCGGTCATTGTGTTAAAATTTTGGTAAGCCTGTTGGCTGTTGGATGCTTTGCGCCTGGCGTTAGCGGCGGACAGGCAAATTTTTATAGGAAGGAGGGTTGGAAGAATTTGTATAAGTTGCCCAAAGGCGCGTATAAAAGTCCTATTTAAAGGAGGATTATATGACAACTTTAAACAAGAAAAATTTAAAAAGAATCTTTTCGGGAATCCTTGCCTTTATCATGGTTGCTACGACGGTACCGCAAACTTTGATGGCAACGGAGTTGTGGTCAGAAACAAACCGCACCATTGTACCGCAAGATTCTATGGACATAACAGATGACTTCACCGACCCAGTATTTTTGGAGATTGTGCGTGATGTATCTGGCATTGCCCAAGGTCCAATTTACAGCCATCATTTGGCTAGCATCACTCATATTGTGTACAGCACAGGTATCCACAATATCCGTAGCCTTGCGGGGATTGAGCATTTCCCTTCCCTTGTGGTGTTGGATTTGCCCACCAACCGCATTGACGTGCCTGTGGATTTGTCACGAAACACTAATCTGGAACATGTAAGGCTTGCTGAAAACCGTGTGGTTGTTGATGGTGCCAGCGTGTACTATCTGACGGCAATCAATTTGGGTAACAACCCAAATTTGCGTTATTTGTTCCTTTCGTCTACTGGGATTTCCAGTTTGGATTTAACTGGAACACCCAACATTGCCACTCTTAACATTGCAGAAACGCCAAATTTGACTACCCTTTTGTTCGCTGAAGGCGGAATGCCAAATTTGCAGCATATTCAGGCTTTCGGTCAAACCGCAGGGGATAGACAAAATGGTTTGACAAGCCTCTCGTTAAACAATGCACCTAACCTTCAAGCTGTTAATCTTAGCCTTAATCCGAATTTGCAATCCGTTTCTATAACCAACACAGGGATGACAAGTTTTATTGCAACCCATTTCCCTATTGCAACAACGGATTATGTGGATTTCTCAAACAATCCTAACTTGGGTACGGTTAACTTTTCTGGTGGACGCTTCTCTGAATTTGATGGGGCAGTTTTGTCACCAAGCGTACATACTCTTAATCTTTTCAACAATGGTTTAACCAGCTTGGACATTTCCACCCTTGTTAACTTAGATTATATTAACATCAACAATAACAACCTAACAACCGTAGACTTTTCTCAAAATGCGGCACTTGGCAACGTATCTGCCAATAACAACCGCTTTGAGGGGATTGTAGACTTTTCTAACAACCCAAACCTGTGGTCTGTGCATATGTCAAACAATTATATCACAGGAATGGATATTACGGGCAGTCGCATTGGCACTCAAAACCGCCCAGGATTTTTCAATACCCACCCATTTGATTTAACTAATAACT
>WQSI01000117.1 GCA_009787945.1 Defluviitaleaceae bacterium | reverse complement strand
TCCCGCCGCTACAACGCCACCCCCATTTGATTTAGGTGGATTTGTTAGCTTCTTCCAATTAGTTCCTGGTAGTGGCATGGACCCGCGTTTGTACTTCGGTCAACCCCAAGCTAATGCCGCTGGTGCTGCACCAGGTACTGGTTGGCCGAATAGCATCCGTATTGATTTCAGCCAAATGACCCAAGTTGAAGCAGCAACCAGCGTAAGCAGCCGTAATATGGACGGTTTGGAAGCTGGTCGTTTGATTGGGCTTTCCATTGGCGGTGACGGTATCATCTCTGGTACTTTCAGCAATGGTCAGCGTTTTGAGCTGTGGCAGGTTGCCATTGCCTTGTTTGATAATCCAGCGGGCTTGGCGGCTCTTGGCGGCAACTTATTCGCTATGACTGCCAACTCTGGCGGCTTTGACGGGCAAGGTATGACCCCAGGAATGGCAGGCACAAGCTTGCTTGGCGGCACACTTGAAATGAGTAATGTGGACATGGCGGCGGAGTTTACCGAAATGATTACCACCCAGCGTGGTTTCCAGGCTAACTCCCGCGTGATTTCTACATCTGACGAGATGCTTCAAGAACTTGTAAACTTACGTAGATAGTAATTTTTAGGCAACAGTAGTGGGCGGTAAGACTTCTTGCGAAATTATAACGAACCGATTTTTTGCCCGTCTATAAGCGACAGAGGTTTGGCTGGTTTTAGCCAAATCTCGATAGCGCAATAGGGCAAAAAAATCGTGTGAGTTGTTTTCGCAAGCAGTCCTAATATCCGCCCCTACGGATTGCCTTTACCGAGATGGAATAATAATAAAAACTTGACTTTTTTTGCAGAATATGTTACAATGCTGTCATTACGTTTTTTGGAGGTACATTTATGATAAAAATAACCAGATTAAACGACAAGGAAATTGTGCTGAATTGTGAGCTTATTATGATGGTGGAGGCAAATCCCGACACCACCATAACAACCACAACAGGCAGTAAATTTATTGTCAAAGAGTCTGTTGAGGATATAATAAGTTTGACAAAAGAATTTAAACGCGACATTTACAATATCTAAGGGGGATTCGCTGTGGATATAGGTTCGTTAATCGGTCTGATAGCGGGAATTATTTTTACATTAGTTACCATAATTTTGAATGGTGAAGCACCTGTAGAGTCTATTATGGCTTTCGTTGACCCTGGTTCTGTGATGATTGTTATTGGTGGCGTGGTTGCATCTCTGTTGATTGCTAACCCGCTTGATAGGGTTATAAAGGCACTTTTGGCGGCTAAAATGGTGTTTTTGCCACCAAAATTTGACCACACAGGGACGATTGATAATATTATCACTTTGTCTAACCTTGCTCGTCGTGAAGGGGTTCTTGCCCTTGAGGAGTCGGCGCAAAACATGGATGACCCATTTTTGCAAAAAGGCATAATGCTGGTTGTTGATGGTGCAGACCCTGAGCTTGTGCGCTCTGTTTTGGAAACAGAAATGGTTTATATGGAAAACCGCCACAATGACATACGAAGTCTTTGGGATATGGCAGCGGCACTTGGCCCTGCCTGGGGAATGGTTGGTACGATGGTTGCCCTTGTACTTATGATGGGTAACCTGCAAGATATTGAGCTTTTGGCGGCGAACATGGCACTTGCTATGATAACTACGTTTTATGGCGCTCTTGTTGCAAACTTCCTTGCCAGCCCAATTTCCCGTAAATTGCAAATTTTTAATGCGCAGGAAATGCTTCTTAAAGAAGTGCAGATAGAAGGAATGCTGTCAATACAAAACGGCGAAAACCCACGTATTATCGAAGAAAAGCTAAAAGCTTTCTTAGCACCTTCATTACGGAAAGCTAGCTCTGAAGGTGGAGGGGATGCCTAATGGCTAAAAGGAAAAAGAAGGAAGAAGGCGGCGGCGGTTCGTTGTGGCTGCTGTCCTATTCAGACTTGATGACGGTACTTTTTGCCCTGTTTGTTATGCTTTATGCCTTGTCGGAGGTTGATGAAGAGCTTTGGGAGAGGTTGGTTATCGCGGCTTCTTTCGGCAACAACCTACCAGCACCTATGGATTTTGCAGGGCAGGGGATTAACAATTTGATGGGTAACGGAATAGTCGCTTTACCAGATTTTAACACAGTCAGTTTTGAGCGGCCAATCGCTGGAGGTGAAGGTGGGCAGGAGCAGAACCGCATGGAAGTTGTTGCGGATGTGTTGCGAACATATTTTGCCTATGAGCTGATGGTGGGTGAGCTTGTGGATGTGGCAATTGGCGAAGATGGCCGAATAACCATCAGTATGCACGGAGATATGTATTTTGCTCCTGGACAAGCCATTGTAAGGCCCGAAATTATGCCGATTATCGAAGCTGTAGCTTCTGGCATTGGGGAGTTAAGGGATACGGTTATCGTTTCTGTGGAAGGTCACACGGATAGCGACCCTATAAATACTCTCCTGTTTCCTGACAATCGCGCATTGGGGTCTGCCCGCGCCCGCGCCGTTGCAAACTTGCTGATATATGAGTTTCAGGTGGTTGACCCCGCCATGGTAACTGTTGTTTCTCACGGGGAACATCATCCCGTGGCTGACAATAATACGGCAGAAGGTCGCGCAGCAAACAGACGCGTAGAAATAATTTTAACTCAAGTAGATTAGAGCTTTTAATATGGGGAAGGATGTGTAAACGTTATGGCAGAAGAAACCAAAGGCGGCAACAACAAGGGAATGATGCTTATTATCGTAGCTATGCTCGCTATTATAATCCTGGCTTTGGCTGGTGTTGCTGTGTTTTTGATAATGAACATGGGTAGTGATGACGCAATGGGGAGTGGCCCTGTACAAAATTGGGAGGCTGACACGCCTTCGGTTGTTGACCAACGCATTTTTGATTTGGGTGATAACATTACCACAAACTTGTTGTCATCGGGTCCAGGCGCTCCCAATCGTTTTGTAGTGGTGAATGTTTCTTTGGGCATCAACAATTTGGATGAAGAAGAAGCGAACGAGTTTTGGGTGACTCTTTCAGAGCGTCAGCCTGTTGTTCGTGATGCTGTTACCAGCATCTTGCGCCGCTCCACAGCAGAAGAATTAGAGCGTACAGATGGGGCAGACATTTTGCGTGAAGATATTTTGAACGCTTTGCAGTCGGCTTTTGCAAGCCCTATGATTGTTGAAGTTTACTTTAATGCGTTTGCTTTGCATTAATATTAAATGGCTATCCTATAGACAGAAAGTGGGTGCAAAATAGATGGCTGAAGTTTTAAGTCAATCTGAAATTGATGAGTTGTTGCGAAGTATTTCCGATGGGGGAGCAAGCTTGGAGGTGGAAGAAACCTCTTCACGGGGGAAAGGTGAAAAGCCTACAATTCCCTATGATTTTGCTCGTCCACAAAAGGTTAATAAAGAGCAACAGCGTACCTTGGAAATCATGTATGACGCATATTGTCGCTCGTTGTCCTCGTTTTTGTCGGGCTATTTGCGGGCAAGCGTTAATATTGAGGTGATTTCTGCGGAGCAGGTGGCATTTAATGAATTTTCCAATGCCCTCACCAACCCATGTATACTGTCTATTGTGGAATTGCCACCGCTTAAAGGTTCGATAATTTTGGAGCTTTCTGCAAACATTGGCTATGCAGTAATCGACAGGATTTTGGGCGGACCAGGTACGGGCATTAAGCAAATCCGTGATTTTTCTGAAATCGAGAAGATTTTATTGGAGCGGGTTGTGGCGCATATGCTTGGACCATTGCCAGAGGCTTGGGAGAATGTTAAAGAAATTCGTCCACGACTAAGCCGTATTGAAACAAACCCTCAGTTTGGTCAAATTATACCGCCAACGGAAACAACGGCATTGATAACAATGTCCGTGAAAGTGGGTGCGGTTGAGGGCTTGATGAACTTCTGCCTACCAATTCCTGTGATTGAGCCAGTTTTGGACAGGCTATACACCAAATATTGGTTTGCAACAGCTAGAGATGATGATGACCATGATTATAAAGAGGATGTGCAAGAGAAGCTGGAAACGGCAGACGTAGCAATTTCTGCAGTTGTGGGTCGCACCAACATCATGGTGTCTGATTTTGTAAATCTGACCATAGGAGATGTGTTGATTCTGGACTCCTACACAGATTCTGACTTTGAAATACGTGTTGGACCACTTAAAAAGTTTTATGCCAAGGCAGGTATTAGCCGAGGGCGAAATGCAGTACAAATCACTAAACTTATACAAAGGGAGGAATAGACCATGGCTGACATGTTGTCCCAAGAGGAAATTAACGCCTTGTTGGGCGGTGGAGATTTAGGGGGTTCGGCAGGGTCTGAGGAGGATGGCGAAGATGTTGCCGCAAGCAGCGACGATGACGATTTAGACGACCTTCTCACTCCCGAAGAAAAGGATATTTTAGGAGAACTCGGAAATATATCCATTGGTACATCTGCAACAACACTTTTTGCACTGTTGGGTCAAAGGGTTATTATTACCACCCCTCAAGTTTATATTATTAAGCTTGCGGACATTGCAAAAAGCTATGAAAAACCATGTGTGGGCATACGCGTGGATTATATCGAAGGCATCAAGGGAACTAACCTGCTTCTTCTTAACCAGCACGACGTTAAGGTCATTACCAGTTTGATGATGGGATATGGCGGCGAGGTTGAAGGGGATGGAGAGCTGAACGAAATGGACTTCTCTGCCATCCAAGAGGTTATGAATCAAATGATAGGTTCTTCTTCCACTTCTTTGGCTTCACTTGTAAATATGAAAATCGACATTGACACCCCCAAGGCATCTCTTGTAGATTTTGGTGATGAAGAAATCCTCCAATCTTTGGGATTTGAAGAAGACTATGCTGTATGTGTAAAATTTAGGATGGAAATTGGGATGTTGGTAGATTCTAACATTATGCAACTTCTTCCAATGGGTTTTGCTAAATATATGGTTGAAACCATGCAGTCAACATTAACACCAGAAGAGGAAAAAGCTCCTGCACCAACACCTGCACCGCAACCGATAGCTTCACCTGCACCGCAGCCCGCACAGCCGATGCCACAACCAACGGAAGGAGGTTTGCCACCTATGGACACAAACCAAACAACACAAGCGGCTCATGCTCCGCCGCCAGGATATGCACCACCTCCCCCTGGTTATTACCAGCCTCAACCGCAATATATGCCGATGCCTCCAGTGGCGGCTCAACCTGCACAATTCCAAAGCTTTGAT
>WQSI01000116.1 GCA_009787945.1 Defluviitaleaceae bacterium | reverse complement strand
ATAAATCTTGATAATCGTCCACCGCTTTAATAATGGCGGTTAGAAAGAGCAAAAACTGAATGTTTTTATGAGGGGCATCACCTGGGTCAAGAAGATTTACCCCAGTATCTGTAGATAATGACCAATTGTTGTGCTTGCCAGAGCCATTAACCCCCGCAAAGGGCTTTTCATGGAGCAAACAAGCCAAGCCATGACGGTTTGCCACTGCCTTCATCATTTCCATAGCCAGCTGATTGTGGTCGGTGGCGATATTTGCCGTTGAAAATATTACAGCAAGCTCATGCTGACATGGGGCAACTTCGTTATGGCGGGTTTTTGCGTAAACGCCTAGCTTCCAAAGCTCCTCGTCCAGCTCCTTCATAAATGCAGACACGCGAGGGTTAAGGTTGCCGAAATAATGGTCATCAAGCTCCTGCCCTTTGGGTGGTGGTGCGCCAAACAAGGTTCTGCCGCAATAAACAAGGTCTGGACGCTGTAAAAACATTTGCTTGTCAATTAGGAAATACTCTTGCTCTGCCCCCGCGTTGGACGTTACCCGCTTTGAGGTGGTATCACCAAAATACCGCAGAACCCGCAAAGCTTGCCCGTCAATCGCTTCCATAGAGCGCAACAGCGGGGTTTTCATATCCAGAGCCTCGCCATTATAGGAGCAATAGGCAGTGGGGATACACAGAACATCATCCTTGATGAAAGCGTAAGATGTGGTATCCCAAACAGTGTAACCTCTAGCTTCAAAAGTGCATCGCAAGCCGCCTGATGGAAAGCTAGATGCATCAGGCTCGCCTTTAACCAGCATTTTGCCAGAAAATTCTGTTATAACCCGTCCATCGCCATCCCTCTCTATAAAGCTTTCGTGCTTTTCTGCCGTTATCCCCGTCATAGGTTGAAACCAGTGAGTAAAATGGGTTGCACCTTTCTCTATTGCCCAATCTTTCATAGCGGCCGCCACAACCCCCGCTGTGTCTGGCTCTAAAGCTGTACCTCGTTGCATAGCTTTGCGCAAAGACTTATAAACCCCCTCAGGTAACCGCTCCCGCATAACCGCATCATTAAAAACCATGCTCCCAAAAATACTGGTTATCCCCTTCATTTTGTTACCCCCTATTTAAAATTGATTTTAACAGCCCCAGAAATAGCGGATGGGGCTTGCTTGGTCTTGATTTAAATTCTGGATGATATTGTACCCCTACAAAAAATCGTTTGTCCGTTAGCTCTATGGCTTCTACCAGATTATTGTCTGGGGATGTGCCGCATATTGTCAGTCCCTTGTCCTCTAACATCTGGCGATAGGCGTTATTAAACTCAAACCTATGCCTGTGCCGCTCACTTATATCTGTTTTGCCATACAAACTCTCCAAAACAGTGTTTGTTTTTATTTTACAAGGGTATGCCCCCAGGCGCATTGTGCCGCCACTGCCCACAAGCCCTTCTTGACCATCCATTATATGTATTACTGGGTGCGGGGTGTGGCTGTCAAACTCTTCAGAATTGGCAGAGTTAAGACCGCAGACATTACGGGCAAACTCCATAGCTGCAATTTGCATACCAAGGCAAATGCCCAAAAATGGCACATCATGCTCCCTTGCGTAGCGGGCGGCGGCTATTTTGCCTTCTATCCCCCTGTTACCAAAACCACCAGGGATAATCATGCCGTCAATCCCTTTAAAGCTGTCCGAGGTCACGCTTTCGCTGTCAATCCAACGAATATTCACCGACGCTCCAACTTCAAAACCTGCGTGATTTAAGCTTTCAATCACAGACAAATAGGCATCATGTAATTGGGTGTATTTTCCAACCATGGCAATTGTAACTTCTCTGTCCCTTGTGTGGATTTTGCCAACCATATTTTGCCAGTCGTCCAAGTTGGGGGTTGGGGTTTGCAAATCAAGCAGGCGGCAAACCCTCTCATCAAGCCCATTTTTGTGCAACATAATGGGGACTTCGTACAAAGAGTCGGCATTGGTGTTTTCGATAACGCAATCGGGTGGCAAGTTGGCAAAAAGAGCAATTTTGTCCTTTATGTCCTCGCTTATGGGATGGTCAGAACGAGTTACTATAATATTCGGTGTAATTCCCGCCGACATAAGCCCTTTAACCGAATGTTGAGTTGGTTTGGATTTATGCTCTCCCGAAGCCCGCAAAAACGGCACTAAGGTCACATGGACAAACAGGCAATTATCCCGTCCGCGCTCCAGCGATATTTGGCGTATAGCCTCCAAAAAGGACTGACACTCAATGTCACCTACTGTACCTCCAATTTCCACAATCAGAACATCGGTGGGGGCGTGGGCATATACAAAACTTTTGATTTCTTCTGTAACATGGGGAATAATTTGCACAGTGCCGCCCAAATACCCACCCGACCGCTCTTTGTCTAACACACCAAAATAAACTCTGCCAGCGGTTAAATTGGATTGATGAGTTAAATTTTCGTCGATAAACCTTTCGTAATGACCCAAGTCCAGGTCGGTTTCTGCTCCATCATCCGTCACAAAAACCTCCCCGTGCTGGTAGGGCGACATTGTGCCTGGGTCCACATTCATGTAGGGGTCTAACTTTTGCACCGCCACCCTAAGCCCCCGCTGCTTTAACAGAAGCCCAAGGCTTGCCGCGGTGATGCCCTTGCCAATGCCAGAAACCACACCGCCTGTAATGAAAATATATTTTGTCACGCGTAATCACTCCTGAACAATTTATAAAACCTTACTTACTTCAAAGAACAGACCGCACCGATAAGCTTACCATGAAACTTTAATATTAATTCCGTAAAGATTTTCCTTCATCTTTTTCATTTTATTTTTATCGAAAAAGTTGACATAAGGTTTTTTGTAGTGACGAACTTGATGATATATCGTCACAAGCACTTCCTTAAAGCCTTCACTTTTGAGGGCATTCTTGATGCGTTCTCGCAAGATTTCTGTACGAGGTAAATCGTTAGACGTTGCTTTCACGGGTTCATCGTAATACCCAAGCTGTGTAACATCCCATTGCGCAGACCGTTTTCCCATGCGTGCCTCACCTTGGCAGACCCCTTTAAAAGCGTCAACGATGCGCTTTACCTCATCCTCCAGTTGTTTTTCAGCTTGCTCCTTCATCGCCTGCTCGTGTCGCGATTTCTCGTTTCTCAAGTCATAGGCAAAGGACCCTGGAGGACTTTCCTGCTCTTTATTCGCCGACTGCGTTCTATTGTATATATCTCTGTCAATTGCCATAAAATAACCTCCTTAGTGTTTGAAATATTTTTACTCCCATTCTACAGTTGCTGGCGGTTTGGATGTTATATCATAAACCACGCGGCTAACCCCCGCAACCTCACTTGTTATACGGGATGATATGATGCCCAGGGTTTTCAAGCTAATGTCTGCAAAATTACATGTCATAAAGTCATCAGTGGTTACGGCGCGAAGGGCGATTACGGGGTCATAGGTCCTATCATCCCCTTTAACTCCCACGGTGCGGGTGTCGGTAAGCACGGCAAAATATTGGTCTGGTGGGGGGGTTATGTTGTCAAGCTCCTCTCGCAAAATGGCATCAGCACAGCGGAGAAGCTCTAGTTTACATTGGGTCACTTCCCCCATTATACGAATGGCAAGACCAGGGCCTGGGAAAGGTTGGCGGTTTGTCAAACGGCTGGGTAGCCCAAGTTTTTCGCCAAGATTCCTTACCTCGTCCTTAAAAAGCTCAGACAATGGCTCTAAAATTGTGGTAAAGTCCAAGTTTTCTGGCAAACCTCCCACATTATGGTGGCTTTTGATAAGTGCTGCCGCACCAACGCCAGATTCTACAATATCGGGGTAGATTGTGCCTTGGGCTAAAATTTTAATGCCCCCTAGCTTAGCGCCTTCCTCCTCAAAAACCCGAACAAACTCCTCACCAATAATTTTCCGCTTGGCTTCAGGGTCTGTTACGCCTTGCAACTTATCAAGAAACCGCTGACCCGCATTTACACGCACAAAATTCAGGTTTTGCTTGGAGAATATCGCTTCAATGTCATCCCCTTCATTTTGCCGCATAAAACCATGGTCAACAAAAATGCAGGTTAACTGGTTGGGGATGGCTTTGGACAGCAAAGCGGCACAAACGGAGGAGTCCACCCCGCCAGATAAAGCCAACAAAACTCGCTCGCCGCCGACCTTTTGCCTAATATGCTCAATCTGCCTGTCAATATAATCATCTAGCCGATAATCTCCTGATGCCCCACAAATATTGTATAGGAAATTTTTAATAATCCCCTCCCCGCCTATGGTGTGGGCAGATTCGGGGTGAAACTGCACAGCATACAACCCTCTGGCAGAGTCCTCACAGGCAGCGATAGGGCAATCGGATGTTGTTGCTGTAGTGTTAAAGCCTGCGGGCGATTCTGCCACTTGGTCATTGTGGCTCATCAAAACCTGCCCCTTGTCAGACATTCCCGCGAACAATTTGGAATCAACCTTAAAACAGGCATCCACCACGCCATACTCGCCCTTATCTCCCTTGCTAACCTTACCGCCCAATGTGTGACACATTAATTGCATCCCGTAACAAATCCCCAAAACAGGCACACCTAAGCCAAAAATTTCTGGGTCGCACTTAGGGGATTCGGGCGAATTTACGCTTGCTGGCCCACCTGTCAAGATAATGCCCTTAGGTGACATTTCTGCCAACCTTGCGGCTGAAATGTCGCCTGGCATAATTTCTGAGTAAACCCCTTGCGACCGCACAGCCCGCGCAATAAGCTCCTTATACTGACCCCCAAAATCCAACACCACTATACGTTCTTTCATGCTGTTAAGCCCCCTTTTTTCATTAGTTTATCATAAGTTTTCATAAGTTTTTATTATACCTTCTGCAATAACACGCTTTGGTAGGCGCAAATCCATTGCTTGCTTCTCAATGTGCCTGTGAGCCTCTGGTTCGCTTACACCCAGATAGGACACTAGCAACCACTTAGCCCTGCTCGCTAGGCGAATATCTTCCACCCGCTGTTTTAATTTTAGGTTTTCTGTGCGCAACAAAGCCAAGCGGGCATGAACCGACCTAGCCAACTTTAAAGTAAGCCACAAAATCTTCTTGTTGATGGGTTTGGAGATAACCAGCACCCCGTCATCTTCACAAAGATTGGATATAGCGTCATAAAACTGACTGGGTACAACCAAAATAACCTGAGCCACCCCATTTGCAGAGATATGGCGGGCTAAATCCTCACCAGATTCGTCCTGCAACGGAAAATCTATCACAACTAG
>WQSI01000115.1 GCA_009787945.1 Defluviitaleaceae bacterium | reverse complement strand
AAGCCAGCAAGCCGCTACAGAAACCACCGCCCTTATCCAAGATTCTATTGACCGCGTAGAAGCAGGTGTGGTTATCGCTGGAGAAACTGCCGAATCTCTTGACAGCATTGTGCAGGGTGTTGGCAATGTAACCAGCATAATCAGCGAAATATCTACATCTTCTGGGGAGCAAGCGGAAGCCATATCCCAGATAAATGACGGCCTTGCTCAAATTCACAAGGTTGTGCAGGCAAACTCTGCCGCGTCTGAAGAAACCGCGGCGGCAAGCGAAGAGCTTAATTCTCAAGCGGAGTTTTTACAAGACTTGGTGTCGTATTTTAAGCTTAAATAATAGAAATAAAAAATCGGGCAATCAACATGCCCGATTTTTTATTGTAATATAGATGCTCCGATAATGCCTGCATCATTGCCTAGCTGTGCAATTACAAAGCGGGTTTTAAGGTCGTCGCCAAGGACTTTTATGCGGCTTTTCACAGCAGAGGCTAAATCGCCGCCTTGTCCGCTGACACCGCCGCCCAAAACCACCACCTCTGGCTGTAAAATATTAACAATATTTGCTAATCCAACACAAAGATAATTTAAATAGTTGTCAAGAACCGTTTTGGCAGCGGTATTGCCTGCTTTAGCTACTTCAAATATATTTTTGACCACTTCGGCATCCAAGCCGACTTTTGCGGCATCACGGACTAAAGCCGCGGCAGAAGCGTAAGCCTCCCAGCACCCTCTCCCGCCACAACCGCACAGCTCGCCATCCACCTGGATGACGTGATGACCAACCTCTCCCGCCCCAAAAAACGACCCCGAATATATCTTGCCATCAACGATGATGCCCCCGCCAATGCCTGTACCTAGGGTGATTGTGACAGAATTATTGCTGCCCACTGCCGCTCCAAACAAAGCCTCGGCAAGGGCGGCACAATTGGCATCATTTTCTACATAAACAGGCAGACCAAGGGCAGAGCCAACCGCTTGCGCCACAGGCACGTCAAAAAAGCCGATGTTGACAGCGCAGACAATTGTGCCAGTGTGGGGGTTGACCGTTCCTGGGCAACCTACACCCACCGATTTTACAGGATTTGGGCTGTCTGCAATCAAATCCCTGCACAAGCCCATTATGTCCTCAATTACCTTGTCCACGCCGCGGGTCGGCAGGGTTGGAGCGGATTTTTTTGTTATTAATTTGCCATCATCGCCAACAAGTCCAATGGCAATATTTGTTCCCCCCAAATCAACCCCTATACGCATTTAAAGCCTCCGTAACTTGCGTGATTTTGCCCGCGGAAATCACATCAACCAAATCCTCCCTAATGCGCAATGCCCCGCCGAAAGTTAGGCTGGGGTTGTGCAAATTGGAGGGTTCGTGACGCTGGGTCATGGCGGAAAAATGCAACTGGTTCACCCCTGTATATTCCACGATTTTCGCTACATTTGTGGGGCGGATGCCTGCCCCTGGTAAAATTTCAATGCGCCCCTTGGCTCTTTCCACCAATTCCTTTATCAATTCCAAGCCCTCAGGCACAGAGGGGGCTTGACCACTGGTTAAAATACGCTTAACACCGCAATTTATCAAGGTTTCCATTGCCGCGAAGGGGTCTGGGGTTAAATCGAAGGCTCTGTGGAAAACCGCGTCACCTTCGCCTGTTAACTTCACAAATTCTGCCGTTCGCCCCTCGTCCACTGTGCCATCTGCGTTTAAAAAGCCGAACACAATGCCTTCCGCCCCATGTTCCACAAAAAGCTTGGCATCTCGCACCATTGTTTCATATTCGGCATCATTGTAAAAAAAGCCCGCCTGCCTTGGGCGCACCATTGGCAAAATTTGAATACCTTCCACCTGTTTTGCCAACAAAAACGCCCCTAAAGATGGTGTCAACCCCCCTAAAAACAGCGCAGAATTAAGCTCTGCCCGATGGGCTCCCGCTTCTTTTGACGCCAACACATCTTCATATGACCCGCAGCAAATTTCTATTGTAATATTTTTGTTCATTATATGTCCTCCTTGTTAACTCCTCAACAAAATTAGCCATTGAAAATACATCCATAATATTATACAATAAAAGAACAGGAGGTGCAACATAAATGAGAGTTTTTGCGGCAGGGATTCATCAGGAGAGCAATTCTTTTAACCCGTTGAAGTCGGTGGCGGGGGATTTTTATATGACGCGTGGGCAGGAATTTCGCCAATTGGCGGGGGTTCGCGCCCTTTTGGATGCGGGATGTGAGGTGGTGGAGAGCCTTTGGGCGCGGGCCGTTCCTGGCGGCACACTTAAATTCCATGACTTTTTGGAGATTGTGGATGAGATGTTAAAGCCGCTGGAAGAGGACATGGAAGGCTTTGATGGCGTGTTTTTGCCCATGCATGGCGCGCTGGATGTGGAATTTATTGGCGATGCAGAATCTTTCATTGTTTCTCGTGTGCGTGAAATTGTGGGGCAAAACGTGCCAATTGCTGTGCCTTTGGACATGCACGCAAATGTTACATACAGTTTAGTTAACCTGTGTAATATTGTTTATGGTTATCGCACCGCCCCCCATACAGATGTTTGGGAAACCCACATACGAACGGCAGAAATGCTGGTTAAAGCCATGGAGCAGAAGGTTTTGCCCGCCACTAAAATAATTCGTATACCTTTAATAATGCCAGGGGAAAATTTTATGACGGTCAGCGGCATGGGCAAAGAAGTTATAAGTTTTTTGCCGAAAATTGAGGAGGGTGCGGGGGTTTGGTGCGCCAGCTATTTTGTTGGCATGGCGTGGGTGGACACTTATAACAACGGTGCGTCAATTATCCTGTCGGGGGTAGGGAATTTTGAGATGAAGGGCGCAGAAGAATTAGCCCAATTTGTCTGGGATAACCGCACAAAGTTTGAGTTTCAGGGCAATGCGTTAGAGCCTGCTGATGCCGTAGAGTTCGTGAAAAAACACGCCAGCGACAGACCTGTGATTATTTCAGATTCTGCTGACAATGTGACGGCAGGGGCGGCAGGGGATAACGCGCTGATGCTAAATCTTTTTCTTGAAGATAATATTAGAAACGCCCTTTTTGCGGCTATTATCGACCCTGTTGCTGTGGGCAAAATCTCCCAAAAGCATGTGGGTGATGTGGTGGACATTGAAATCGGCAGTTGTTTTGACGGCAATGCGGAAAAGGCGTTGTTGGAAGGGGCGGCTGTCAAGAAAATCACCTCTGCCGAAACGCATAATTCCTGCGTTTTAAGCTACAAAGGCATTGACATTTTGTTGTTTGATAAGCGCAAGCCTGTATTTGACCTGGAAACCCTTGAATTACACGGTTTATCCCTTGACGATTATGATATTTTAGTGGTTAAACAGGGTTATCTGTCGCCAGAATTGTTNGATCGGTGGCGAAACATTCTGCCATGGCATTAACCCCAGGCAATTGCAATCAGAAATTGGAGCGGTTGAACTACAAAAAACTGGTGCGACCTGTGTATCCCCTAGATGCGGACATTGAATGGAGGGCAAAATGAAAATAATTTTTAATGCAGATGACTATGGCTACTCCAAGGGCGTAAATTTGGGGATTATTGAAGCTTTCCAAAACGGGATTGTGCGGTCTGCCACCATGATGGCGAACACCCCAGGCTTTGACCATGGCGTTAGGCTTTTGGAAAGCTCGCCAGACCTTAAAATTGGCGTTCATCTGGTTTTGACCCACGGCAGAAGCCTTGGGGGGGTATACCAAACCATAACGGACGCAAAGGGCAATTTTCTAACCTTATCAGAGCTGACAAACAGGGCAAATACAGGGCAAATTGACCTAGCTGAAGTGGAGCAGGAATACACCCTTCAAATCCAGAGGATTTTAGGGGCAAGAATCCGCCCAACCCATTTTGACGGTCATCATCATACCCACCTTCTGCCTGGAATTTTGGATATTACCGCTAATTTCGCCCGCAAGCATGATGTGGCTTTGCGCGGTTGCAACCAGCAAATACCAAGGGGCATTAAAACCGTAGCCTTTAGCGATGATTTTTTTGGCGACAACTCAACTTTGGAGCATTTGGAGCTTATGCTGTCCAAATGCTCCGCGGATACGGAATTTTTCTGCCATCCAGCATATGTAGATAGCTATTTGTACAAAAAAAGCTCCTATAGCTTAGGGAGAATGGGAGAACTTGAAACCCTCACAAATCCCAAAGCTAAGGAGATTATTGATAAATTTGGAATGACGCTGGCAACCTTTGCAGACTTATAATCCAAAGAAATTTATTAGCATTTCTGAAGCTTCTGCCCTTGTTAAGGGTGCAGTAGTTCCTTGAGGTAAAACGCCCCCGTTGGCGACATTACCTGCAATGGTTAGATATTGGGCAAGAATTTCCGCGACTTCCTCTGGGGTGATGGGTGTATAAGCGTTAAAGTTGGTGTTATCAAGCAACCCTAGCCCAACAGCCCAATCCACGGCACTACCATACCACGAACCCGCAGAATCGCTAGACCTAACGCTAAAAACAGAGCCGCCCATGGCGTGGTGGGCATTCATCAAAGCGTAGATGAAAGTTGATTGGTTTATGGCTTGGTTCGGGGCGAAATAATTATAAGCAGGAGAAGGCATTATGCCTCTAACAGCCAAAAAAGCCACAGGACAGGGGTTTTGAGCTTCTGACAGCACCATTGACCTTTGTGTATTCGCTGAAGGTCGTGGCACTCTATCTGTATGGGGCGGTTGCGCCTGGACGCGCACTTGCGCGGCATTGCGGGGTTCGGTGGGCAAGGAAGCCGCATTATTGCCATAAGATGCGTTATTGTTATCATTAGTGTGATTATCATTAGAAGGTGGAGAAGGGACTTCTGGCGGCATTTGCGGCGGGGTTGTCGTTGTCGGGGGCGAAGGCTGTGCAGAACCGCCCAAAGCCCGCCAAACCGACATAATAGAACCCATCATATGACCAGGCTCTGACCCTGGCGACAATGTAAAAACACTTCCAATAATAGGAATTTCGCTGTGCCAACCTATGAACTCATAGCCTTCTCTTGGGTCTGGGTTGGGAAGGGTTAATTGTGTGTTTGCGGGAAACGTATGCTCCACCCCGTCAACCAAAACCCTGTAAAGCACCTCAAAATTCGCCCTTGCCGTTATATTGTGAGGGGGCATTTCCATCTGCAAGGACGTAATGCCAGAAAAACGAGGTTGTGGCTCACCATGCCAACCTAAAAACCTAAGAAAGGGCATGTCCTCCATTGTTATCCGAACCACTTCCCCAGCAGGCGCATAAACAAAAGGTATGTTTTGGTT
>WQSI01000114.1 GCA_009787945.1 Defluviitaleaceae bacterium | reverse complement strand
CCAGGTTTTGAAAGATGTTAGCCTGACCATCAAAGACAATTGCGTGACGGCACTTGTTGGAGCAAATGGGGCGGGAAAGTCCACTCTTTTAGGGGTTATTGCCAACCTTATCCCCTCCAACAGCGGGTCTGTTAATTTTGACGGAAAGGACATTAGCGGAATTAAGCTTGATGAAATCGCTAAAAAAATCGCCTTTTTGAAGCAATCCCATCAGCTTAATGTGCGTATACCTGTGCGGGATTTGGTAGAGTTTGGACGGTTTCCCCACTGTGGCGGAAAGTTGCAAGATATTGACCACCAAAAGGTCAACAAAGCCATGCAATATATGAATATCCTTGAATTTACTGATAAATATTTAGATGAAATATCTGGAGGTCAGCGTCAACGTGCCTTTATTGCCATGATACTGGCTCAGGACACTCCATACATCTTTTTGGATGAGCCGCTGAACAATTTGGACATTAAATATTCGGTTGAAATGATGAAAATAATTACGCAACTGGTTAAGGATTTAGGAAAGACAATTGTTGTGGTTTTGCACGACATAAACTTTGCCGCCGCCTATGCAGATATTATCGTTGCCATGAAAGACGGCGAAATCCACAAAATTGGCACACCTGGGGAGATGATAACTCCAGAAGTGTTAAACCCTGTGTTTGGTCACAAATTTAACATAACCAAATGCGACGGCAAATCTGTTTGCTTGTATTTTAACTAACCTTTGATAGTAATGTGCACTTACTATAAATTAAAAAATTATTTAGGAGGAACAAAAATGAACAAATTTAAGAAATTTGCAGTTATTGCAGGGGTGATGACCATTGGTTTTGTAATGGCTGCCTGCGGAGGAAACGAGGAGGTTACCCCAACAGGGCAAGCCCCAGAAATCACTGCGCCAGTTGTTACCACTCCAGAGCCTGCAAGTGTTGAAGTTAATGAGGCAGAAGAGCCAACCTTCGCCACCATCACTGACTTTAGAGGCAATGTAACAAATGTCAGACAAAACCCAACCAGTGTTGCCATTTTTGACTTCGGCATCCTTGACATGCTTTACAGCATCGGCTTTGAAAACACAGGCATCGAAACCCTTATCGTGCCAACCATGAACACCTTGCCCGATGCTTTGTATGCCTTCCGCGATGGAATTGATGGCGTAAACATCCTTACAGGCGGCACTCTGTTTTATGTTGACCGTGACATTTTGGACTTTGTAAATCCAGAGCTTGTTATCCTTGGCGCGCGCTCTTTTGGTATGAACCAAGCTGGCGACCGCCTTTCAACAGAGGATAGAGATGCCTTCCAAAACGAAACCATCGAGCAATATTCTGACACAAACTTTATTTGGCTGACAATTAACACCACCCAAGCTAATCTGCTTGGAGATATGCGGGCAAACGCAGAGGTTCTTTCCCAAATTTTCCCAGGTATAGAGCCATTGCTTTCTGCTGAAATTGCCGCAATCGAATCCGAAATGGCAGCCATTAGAGAAGTTACAGAAAACCTAGACATGAACGCCGCCTTTGTTATGATGGTGGACGCAACCAGAATGTCAATTTTCCTTGAGGGTAGCCGTTTTGGCTTCTTGTTTGACGAGTTTGGTTTTAACTCTATCGAGCTTGACCTAGAAGCTTGGTCAGACCAGCATGGTTTTGACATGCAGTCAGAATTTTTGCTTGAACATAACCCAGACATTATTTTCCTTCTCGACCGTTCAGAGCCAGAAACAGGGCTTGGTGCTGCCACTGACAACTTTATGAATGACTCTATCATCCAGCGTTCTAACGCTTTCATTAACGGACACATTTACAGTGGTTTGCCTATGGCAGAATGGTACACAGTTGTAGGCGGCTTCCAGTCTGCTAGAAGAATGATTGAGGACGTGAACCGCTTTATTTACGACATTAACGCAAACTAATACAGATAGGCAGGTAGCGGATTATGATTGAAGTTAAGGGGATTAGTCAGTCCTATAAAAAAGATGCCAGTCATTTAATTCTAAAAGATGTGAACCTTAAAATTCGCGAAAAGTCCATCACTGCGCTGATTGGCGCAAATGGGGCGGGGAAGTCCACTTTGCTTGGGGTTATGGCAAACAACATCAAGCCCGTTAAGGGCGAGGTGCTTTTAGAAGGGCAAGATGTCACAAAAATCAAACCTAAGGACATTGCTAAGAAAATTGCCTTTTTAAAGCAAACCCACCACCTTTCCATTAAAATAACCGTTAATGATTTGGTGGAGTATGGCAGATTTCCCTATTCTGGCGGAAGGCTTGGGGACGAGTGCAAACAAGCAGTGACCCGCTCCCTAGAATATATGGATTTAGTGGATTTAAAGGATAAGTTTTTAAGTGAGGTTTCTGGCGGGCAACGTCAGCGGGCGTTTATCGCCATGGTTTTAGCCCAAGACACCCCCTACATCTTCCTGGACGAACCCCTAAACAACCTAGACATCCGCTTTTCTGTGGAGATGATGAGGATTATCCAAAAATTGGTACATGAGCTGGAAAAGACCGTTATCGTGGTGCTGCATGATATAAATTTTGCCGCAGCATATGCAGATTACGTCATCGCCATGAAGGACGGGCAAATAATAGGCGAAGGCACACCTACCGAAGTTGTCACGCCAGCTGTGCTTAACCCAGTTTTTGACCATAGCTTTAACATCACCCAATGCGAAGGCAGGCCTGTTTGCCTATATTATGACCCTGTAGAGGGTTGCTTGCAAGAAGTATAATAAACCCCCCCATTCCTGCACAAATTCAGGAATGGGGGGGTTTATTAAATAAGGCTAGTGATTTACTCCTTGTTTTCATAATCGTTTAGGGATACGCCAGTCTTGGTTTTCCATTCATCTCTACCGTTGGAGCTTCTGCCTACAACAAACACGGCTGCAGAAGATGGGCTTTTGAAAATCATATCTTCTTGCAACTTAAAATCACTATTAATTCTGCCATCGGCAATGCAAATCTCCCGCAAAGCAGCTATAGATTTCATCATTGTGGGTGTCACTTCTCGACAAATACTTGACCCCTTCAGTACAACAAAGCCGTCAAATGTAGGTTTGCCTGTGCCGTCTGCCCCACGCGCTCCTTTGATGTAAAACTTTTCCGACTTATCACCACTACCATGGGCAATGACAGGCTCTAGCACTTTATGACCCATGGCATTAAGCATTAGCTTTGCATTTTGAATGTACTCCTCCATTTCAGCTGTATCTGCTTCTGAAATAGCTGTTTCAGCTGGGGTGGTGGAATTTGTTATCTTGTATCTATTTGCTTCTTTTGCAATATTGTAAAACCTTCTCTCCAAATATTTCACATGGGCTTTGTTTAGGTTTTTGTCTTTGCTGATAAAAACAACACACTCAGTCCAATCAGAACCAAGTTGCTGGATTAACCTATCAATAACGGTTTCGGCTTCCCCTATGTAAACTGACTCTTTGTCGCTTTCATCATCGCGACCAAAAAGAAAATAAACACCAGCGGAAGTTAAATCGTTTCTATCAGTGCTGGACTTTATCTGGGTCTTTGCTATTTTGTAAGCTTTGCCAGTCCAGTTAGAAAGCTCGCAAACCCATCTTCCGTTGGGATTGCCTTCGATGAGAAAAAGTCTAATGGTTTTACCAAAATCAGTTGTCAAAATCTCACCCCGCTTATTTCGGAATTTCCACCAAACCATCAATATACATTTCATTCAACGCCATCATGCAGCCAATTTTGCCATGATGCCATGTTAAGCCCCCTTGGACATACAGGTCATATGGCGGGCGGATTGGGCCATCGCAAGATAGCTCGCTTGTTGACCCTTGGATGAAAGAGCCAGCAGCAGAGATGATTGGGTCGGCATATCCTGGCATATAGACCGCCTCTGGGGCGTACATGCTGTCCACGGGGGCTGCCTTTTGGATGCCGCGGGAAAATGCCGTCATGCGCTCGGCAGAGCCAAGGCGGATAACTTGAGGAGTGTCCGTGCGGGTGACAGTTTTTGGAGGGGAAGTTTTAAAGCCAAGGCGGCCAAAAACCTCATCCATAAAAATTGCAGATTTAACACTGCCCATAACCATGTTAGGAGCCATGAAAAAGCCCATTGCCATAGGCTTGTTTTCGCCTAAGGTTGCACCAAGTTGCAGACCCATAGCAGGGGAAAACAGCTTGCGGGCGGCGTTTTCCACAAATGTTTGCCCGCCAACTATGTAACCGCCTGTGTTGGCAATGCCCCCACCAGGATTTTTGATTAGAGAGCCAACAATAGCATCCACACCAACCTCGGTAGGCTCTAGCTTTTCGACAAATTCGCCATAGCAGTTGTCAACCATAATCAAAACATCTTTGCGGACAGAGCGGACGGTTTCCACCATCTTTTTGATTTCGGAAACAGGGAAGCCTGTTTGGAAGCTATAACCCTTTGAGCGTTGAATTGCAACAACCTTTGTTTGTTTGGTGATGCTGTCTGCTAGTTTTTGGTGGTCAACACTTCCATCTGGTAGCAGTGCAATTTGTGTATATTTCACACCATGGTCAATTAGAGAACCTTGGGTGGGGGTGATGCCAATAACACGATGCAGGGTATCATAAGGCTGACCTGTAGCATAAATCAGCTCATCCCCATGGCGCAAACTGCCGAAAAATGCAGTTGACAGGGCATGTGTGCCAGAAATCATCTGCATACGCACCATGGCATAATCTGCCCCGAAGGCTTCGGCATAAATGGCGTCAAGGGTTTCCCGTCCTATGTCCCCATCTCCATATCCAGTTGTGCCTGCAAAATGGCTTTCGCTCAAACCGTGCTTGATGCAGGCGGCAAGCACCTTAGCTTGGTTAAACTCCCCAATTTCCTCCACCTCGCGAAAGCGGGCAGCGGCTTCTTGTTCCACTTTGTTGCAAAACTCTAACACTTCTGGCTTTATGCCAAACTTCTCTAAAAATAAATCTTGTAATGTCATTTAAAATTCTCCTTTGTGTGATTTACATATACCATTATACCTTTCATCACCAGCCCCGTCAACACTTTTTCCGAAAACCCACCTCTTAAACAACACTAGAGAACAAGTTAGCGTATGTGGGCAAAGGCCAGTTTTTTCTGGGCAAAGTGGTTTCCGCGGCATCTACAGTTTGGCGCAGACCAGACATGGACGCAAGAAGGCAGTGGGTTTTTTCGGGGGTGGATAGGGCAGATTCCAATTGGGTTAAATTTTCCATTAAGGTCAAAGAAAGGTTGGCAACATTGGTTAGCAAAATGGTTTCTGGTGTGGTGTCAAAGCCACCTAATCCCTTTTTGCGCTCCA
>WQSI01000113.1 GCA_009787945.1 Defluviitaleaceae bacterium | reverse complement strand
GGGGATTGTTAGGGTCGGTAGGGGTGTGTACCTCGAAGCCGCTAGCCCCATGGTAAAAATTGTTAACAATCAAAGCACCTTTGACGCTTCCGCCGTACATGCCGTAAAAATCTGCATTTGGCGCAAGAACAGAGCCGATTATGGTGCTATAGTCGGTGGTTATTGAGCCAGAACCCGTAAAGTTCCAAATTATGCGGTGGCTGTAATGCCGCCCTACTTGGTGTATATCGGTTAAGCCCAAGGGGCTTGTTATGCTAGTGTCCGAACCTATTCTGACAGGTCCGTCGTTGTTAATGTTTATTACATAATTGCCTGTAAATTCAGCTGGAAACCTAAAGAAAGGCGCGCTAACCGTTCCGCTGCTGGCATCCAAATCTAAAATTATTAGGCTATAATTCGCCATATTTGAAGGCAATTCCACAGTGGGTTGACCCCAAGGATTGGAAGGCGGGATAATGCGCCCGCGGAAAATGCCATATTCGTCATATCTTGTTACTGTTGCAAAAAAGTTGTTAAGATAATTTAAATAATGCCTTGCAGAGGTGAAAAAGTTTGAAACAACAGCAGGGTCGCCGTAGGGAACGGAAGTCCAGTCGCCATCTGCGTCTGGGGTATGTCTGCCTGCGGAGGTTTCCATCATTTCAAATTCCAGGTCGATATTAGCCCCCATGGTCATCAAAATATCCCCGCCATGTAAAATTAGGCTAGAGTAGCCTGGTCTGCCAGTTTCCACAAAATTGCCGCCAACAAGAAGGCGGGGGTTGTGGGGACGGATGGTTGTGTTGCCTACATGGTCATGTGCCTGACCAAAATCGCCATAAGAATTGTAAAGTTCTAGGTTGCCTGCCACGGCAACGCCGCTTTCCATATGCACAGCACCTGAGCCCCAACCGCTGTAGGTGGATGTAAAATTGCCAAATGTAAGGACGCCAAAGTCATGGACAGAGCCTAAAGGAAGCTGGGGCGTGCCGTCTGTCCAGAATACATCTGGGGCTAGGGCGCGCAAGGTTTTTAACCGTAAATCCATTTTAAATTCTGTTGGGATGATAATTTGCTGAACATCCATATCTGCTGGGGCAACGCCTCCAGGTATGATGATTATGCCGAATTGTTGGTCATCATCTGGTTGAGCTTCGTCACCGTCAGTTTCATTATTTTCAGCTGTTTCATCATTTTCATCAGTTTCGTCTTGTTGGTCTGGGTCTAGGTCTTGCCCCTCTTCGCTGTCAATATCTTCGTCGGCTTCTCCATCAATATCCTCACCGTTTTCTTCGTCGGTGTTTTCGTCAATGGCTTCGCCTTCATCTTGTGCATCTGCTTCTGATGTCTGCCCTTCTTCTGTTTGGGTGGTTTCCTGCTCTTGATTTGCGAAAATCCACACCAAATTCGCGCTAGAAAAGACAAGAACCAGGCTAAGTACAACGGCAAGAAGCCTGTTTAAGAGAGTTTTTTTATCTGTCATAAATCTACCTCCTTATTGGTTGTGTTTATATTATATCACATGAAACGACAAAAATCAATAACAAAAAGGGCTATTATGTAGAAATTAATTATTGACATTTTGGTGTAAATGCTGTATAATCCAAGGCGTGTTATACTGATTATTGAGGTGATTTTGTGACAGACAATATATTTGGCGGGCTGGAGAAGTTTGGCTTGGAAGGTGTTTTAGAGGAAGGTATTGACATTTTTGAAACAGCACCTAAAAAGGGCAGCGGGTCGGAAAAAGCCGCTGATGCCGATGTTTTTAGTATTGACAATTATGTGTATTTAAAGGAATTTGACTGTCTGGTTTGCAGAAAAAAGTTTGAGTCTTATGTGGTTAAGTGGAGCAAGGTGCGCCTTGAAAGGGTTGAGTATGATTTGCGCCCTATTTACAGCCCTGTAAACCACCTTTATTATGACGTTTTATGTTGCCCCATTTGTGGACATGCCGCCCTTTCCAGGGTTTTTGATAAAATTACCGAAAGGCAGATTGAGATTGTGCGCGCCCAATTGCGCCCCCATTACAAACATGTCGAATATCCTAAAGAGCCAACCATTGAGCAGGTTCTGGACAGGTACAAGCTTGCCTTGCTAAACGCCACCATCAAAAAGGCAAAACAAGGGGAAAAGGCGTTTTTATGCACCAAAATTACATGGCTGTATCGCATTAAAGGGGATGACCTGGAAAACGAGAAAAAATTCGCAACCCTTGCCATACGCGGCTTTATGAAGGCTTTGGAAGAAGAACATACCCCCATTATGGGAATGGAAGAAATTACCATTTTATACCTTATGGCAGCCCTATCGAGCTTTTTGGGCAACTATAAAAATGCCCTAAAAATCCTCTCCACCATCATCGTGTCCAAAAAAGCAAGCCAAAGGCTAAAAGACAAATCCCGCGATTTGCGTGATTTTATTAAAAACCAGCAGATTGACATAGGGGAAAATGGCGTGCGATTGCAACAAAGTGTTACTATTTAGTATTTGGTGACTAAATATAGTTTTACCCAACACCCTGTAGGGGCGCATATTATGCGCCCGTTGTCCGACGATGGCGATGCTTATGTAGAGTACGTTTGTCCAGCATCGGGCGCATAATATGCGCCCCTACCACAAAATGTCATTAGAGCCTGCTCCGCCCTTGACGCTGGAACTCATCAGCACTAACAGAGAATGACTTTAGCGAAAATTGTACTTTATGTGTTTAATATACAGTTGTCGTAGGGGGTCTGGCATGGCAAAAATTGATTTCAGTACACGCCGAGAAGTATGTTCTTTGATTGAATATTGTAGAATATATAATCTTGAATTGACTGACTTCACAGGGGACTTCATTGTCGGCAAGGGGAAAATGTATCCTGATTTACAATCTCAAAAGCTCAACATCGGCATTGAGTGTAGCGAGTTAGGGCTTCGTGATGTGTTTAAGGCAATGAATGACAAAAAAGGGCATATCGCTGTATATCCTACAAGTGCTTCGAGCGATTTTTTAAGACTGATTGAAATTGTTGCAGATAAAACGGAAAAGCTAAATAGAGTAACAAAAGAAGGCGATGAGCATTACAACAAATTTAATAAGAATGTCTTGTTTTTAAAAGCTCCAATTGAACTCTATTTTTCTAATTGCTGCGATGCATGTAATCCCATTATTTGCAAGAAGGCTACTAACTGTGATAACTGCACTAATCCAGAAAAAATTAGTTGGGTTGGCGATAAAAATATTGCGTTACAAGCCGTCGGGCTAAACTGCTCTAACGACGATTGCAAGAAATACAAAATTTGTACAATTGGAGAATTTGTAAGGGAACTTCAAAGTCACTCATTTTCTGGAAAGTATAGATACAATCCCATTATCATTTCTAAAAGTTGGTTTGGTATCGGCGAAGATGAAAAAGAGTTTTGCTGTTGGATAATAAACACTGATGATTATACGATTGTTGAGCGGAGAGGAAAACGAAATTTATTGGAGAGTGAGAGTGGTATTATGCGTTACTTGCACCCTCCACAGCTCATAAACTAATATATTATAGTATATTTTAAAACAAAAACAACCCTTCGCGCGGGGTTGTTTTTAATTATTGTTATCAGTATCACTGCTCCATTTGTTTGCCGATGAAACCCGCCGCCGTCTGTGCCAATTTGGTTTCCAGCTCTCCCATTTTTTTGTCGGGGGATAGGAAAAGGATTGCGCCAAGGACATCCCCTTCCGCCATGATGGGGGTTATCATTTGGTTGCTGTAAATATCTGTGGGGTCGTCCTCTAAAATGGGCACAAAGCCTGGCTCGCCGCGGCTTGCGTGGTGGGTGTTGCGGGAATTTACAGCTTTTTCCAAATCTTTGGAAATGTGCTTCTCCATCAACTCCTTTTTAGCTCCGCCAGAAACGGCAATTATCTGGTCTTTGTCCACAATGCAGGTAATGTGGCCGCTGCTTGTCGCCAAGCTCTCTGTATATTCTTTAGCAAAGTTGCCAAGCTCCCCAATGGGCGAGTATTTTTTCAAAATAATCTCGCCTTCGCGGTCTGTGAAAATTTCTAGAGGGTCGCCTTTGCTGATAACATTTACATCGAAAACCTTATCCTTCTGATTTTTGGCGGATTGGATTATTTGAAAATCCGCACCGTGGGTTAAAAGGCTATCAATATCAGATTTTAGCTGAATGTCGATGCTGTCCTCAAAAATTGTTATCCGCTCAATCATCAAACTTAAATCCTGCTTATCCAGCTTGTCCTTTTGCAAAATATCCTCAAACAACTCAATGGCAGTCTTGGCAACACGGCTGGTTTTGATGATATTGCTACGCCGATTTTGAGTTAGGTCAATTTGGCTCTCAATCCCCTCAATCCGACGTTCAATGTCAATTTCCATCTCGGCATAGGTCGCTTCAATGGCTTCTTCGGCTTCAGGACGCTTCATAATTTCACGAATTTTCATGCGCTTGGTGGTTTTAAACTCCTCACGGGCGTCATTTAGTTGGATATTCAGCATTTCCACGGTTTGCTCATTGCTTGCAACGTGTTTGCCCTCGTCCTTCACAAGTTGATTAAGCTCCGTAAGCATCTCACTAGCGTTATCCCTCACCCGCAAAACAAACGACTTCACAAGCTCGTCTAGCACATCAATCCGCGTGTGGTGCGAAGTGCAAGCCGCCAGCCCTCGCTTGTGATAAGTGCCGCAAATATAAGATGGCGCAAGGTTCGGACGGCTTCGGGAGAACATAGGGCTACCACAATCCCCGCAAAACAGCCAACCAGTATACGTAGTGTCATATTTTTTAACACCACGGTAATTATACGTCGCACGCTTTTTCAACTGCTCTTGCGTGGCGGCAAATGTGCGGTAATCAATAATCGGCTCGTGGTTATCCTCAAAAACAAGATGGTCGTCACGGTCAAGCTTCTTATCCGCGCCGTTAATCTTTGTACGTGTATATTTGCCCTGCCGCAACGTGCCAATATAAAAATCATTACGCAACATACCCTCAACAGTAATAATACTCCATTCAGGGCGCGCCACACGCTTGCTCTCTTCGCCCCGAGCTTCCTTACGCGCCTTCTCATTCATGCGAGGTGTTGGAATAGACAAGCTCGTAAGATGGTTCGCAATCCGCTTATACCCCCACCCCTCACCATAAAGCTCAAACACCTTGCGCACAACCTCCGCCTCGCTAGGCTCAACCTCAAACGACATTGTTTTGCTATTAGTGATAACATATCCATAAGGCACAGCACAAATCCACTTCCCATCCTCCTGCCGCCTTTTAATCACACCCTTAACCTTCTTAGAAGCATCCGTAACAGGCAGCTCATTAACCAAAAANACGAACTGAATATT
>WQSI01000112.1 GCA_009787945.1 Defluviitaleaceae bacterium | reverse complement strand
GCCGCCAACCTATCAATTTGGGCGGTTATGTCCGAAAATGTGACCGTGCCATAAATTTCTGGCTGGCGAACCCCCGTCATGTTAAGGTTTGGACCATGTATCACCGTAATTTTCATAAAAACTCACCCCTAATAACAAATTTTACAACATTTGGCGTAAAATTGCAATAGTTAGAATAAAATTTAGAGATATTATTGTCTGGGGGCTTGTCATTGATGATAGTTAAAAATAATATAAAACGAAAACTAACTTCTGCGCTGGAGCTTCCAAAGGACGTGATGTTGGGCTTGCCTGCGGTTGCCATGACAGGGGATGAGGAAATTGTGGTGACAAACCACAGGGGCTTGCTGGAATATTCTGGCGGGTGCGTGCGCCTTTCCACGGTTTTGGGGGGCATAAAAATTTTTGGTACAAATATGGTTTTAAAAGAAATAACCGCTGAAAGCGTGATGATTGCAGGCAAGATACAGTCCGTGGCGTGGGAGGTGAAGTAGGTGTTCATTAAGGTTTTGAACTTTTTGGCAGGATATGTAAAAGTTGAAGTTACAGGGTTTTCTGTAGAACGCTTCATTAGCCAATGTGTTTCCCGCGGGCTAATTTTGTGGGATTTAGAGCGGCAGGGCGGCAAATTTTTAATGACCCTCTCTAAGGCGGACTTTCAGAAAGCAAGGGAGCTTGCAGAAAAAACAAGCACACGAGTAACGCCCTTGTCTGTCCATGGTTTTCCAGTATTTGCCGCAAAAATAAAAAAACGCCCCCTTTTACCCCTTGGCGGGCTGGCGTTTATCATTGGCATGGTGGTTCTAACATCCTTCATCTGGCAAATTGACGTGGAAGGCACAGAAAGGATAGACGCGACAGAAATGCTGACTTTTCTGGAAAGCCACGGCTTTTCTGTTGGCTCTTCCCGCCGCGGCGTGGCTTACCGTGAAGTTGAGGGCTTGCTAATGCTTGAATTTGCTGACATTGCCTGGGTTTCCCTGTCAATAACTGGAACTCGCGCCTTGATACAAGTCAACGAAACCATAGACCACGCGCCCCTTCTGCGCCAATTTGATGCAGAGGACATTGTGGCATCTAAAGACGGCATTATCGTCCACATGGCAACATCGGCGGGAACGCCATTATTCCGCCCTGGGGATGTGGTGGCAAAAGGCGAAACCATCGTCAGCGGCCGCCTTGCCATCGAAACAGCCGAGGAAGGGCTTCTGGCAACTCAATACATTCAAGCGTCGGCAGAGGTGTGGGCAAGGGTCTATTATACCATGAATTTCAGCATACCCCTTACATATTCTGAAAAGAGCTTTACAGGTCAAAGAAGCAGGGTTTACAGTGCCACAGTGGGCGGGCAGGATTTTACTTTGCCCAGCAGACCCCACGGCTTTGCATACTATCAAACCATTGAAAACAGGCACAACGCAAGCCTAGGGCGGGATTTGCCCATGCCCCTAGGGGTGACGGTGACGATTCACCACGAGCTTACCCGCCACATGCGCACGCGAACCCCCGAAGCCGCCCAGGAGCTGGGGCAAGAACTTGCGGCAAGGCGCATCATGGAAGAAATGGGGGAAAGCCCCGACATTATCGAAAAACAAATAAACTTCACCCAAAACCATCGGGTTCTGGAGGTTGAAGTGTTTTTGGTTGCTATTGAGCGCATAGACCAAACCAAGGAATTAATACCAGAAGAACAGGACGAACCAGAAACTACCCCCGAACCTTTCGCAATGAGGTGACAATTTGTGTGAAAGCCCTCGCCGCCTGCGTCATCTCTTCTAGGGTGTTAGAATGGGCAAAGCTTAGGCGCACAGCGGTTTCTGCCCGCTTGCTCCCCAGTCCATACGCTGTTAAAACAGCAGAAGCAGCCGCCTTTTGCTTTTTGTTGGCAGAACATGCCGCCCCTGCGGAAATGCAAATGCCCTCCTCGCTTAGGGCGTTCAGCAACACTTCTGGGCGAACCCCTTCCACGCTGACGTTAAGTATATAGGGGCTGGTGTGTTCCCCATTAACAACCACACCTTCAAGGTCTAAATTGCCCAAAAACGCTGACTTCGAGCCATCATCAATTTGCTGAAAATTTTCAGCAGCAGCAGCAAATGCCATTATGCCCGTCATGTTTTCCGTGCCGCTGCGCAGACCAAATTCCTGCCCGCCGCCAACCAAAGCAGAAGCGCAGTGGATGCCGCCACGCAAATATAAAAAGCCCGACCCCCTCAAGCCGCCAATTTTATGGGCAGATGTGGTCAGCAGGTCAATTTTGGCATCATTAACATTTATTGGTATTTTGCAGAAGGATTGGGCGGCATCCACATGAAACAGGGTATCAGGGCTGGTTTCTTTGATAATCCGCCCTATGGCGGCAATATCCTGTATAACCCCAGTTTCGTTGTGAACATGGTGGATTGACACAAGGCAAGTAGGCTCCGAAAGGGCGTCTTTTAGGGCAGTTTGGCATATAGCCCCCCCTTGGCTTAACGGCAAGTAAAAAACATCCATGCCCTCCAAAGCTTGCAAAGGCTTTAAAAGCGAGGGATGTTCAGCCTTTGTGGTGATAATGCGCCGCCCCTTATGTTTGCGCACACAGCCCGAAAACACCAGATTGTTCCCCTCTGTGCCGCTTGAAGTGAAGATTATTTCGCCAGGGTTTGCCCCGACAACTTTCGCCAAAGCCTGCCTTGATGCCGTTAACTCTTTTTCTGCCAAAATCCCCGCTTTATGGGCAGAGGATGGGTTGCCGAACACCTCAAAAGACCGCAACACAGCGGCTTTCGCACTTTCGAGAGGGTGGGTTGTTGCGGCATGGTCTAAATAAATCATTCTTTACCTCGGTTTCGGTATTCAACATATCTGGCTAAAAGCCTCTCCAATGTTATTTGCTTAATTGGCTTCGGCAGGAAATTATCCGCCTTTCCTTCCCGAATAAAATCGTCTAAATCAGACCTATCTTGGGGCATTGGGCAAAGCACAATATAAATATTCGGACATTTTTCGCGGATTTGGCGCAGGGCATCATGGGATTCCATGTCGCCAGGTATATTAAGCTTTAGCATTATTATGTCAGGCTTAATATCCTCCAGCATAAACAGCGCGCCGAAAGCGGTAGTGGTTTCGGCAATAATCTCAATATCATCAGATGCGTCACTTAACATTTTTGAGAGCATCACCTGCCCTATTTTGCTGTCGTCTACAACAAAAATTTTGATTTTATCGCTCATGTTGCTACACCCCCAAATAAAAATTTATACCCGCTAAAGCTGCGGCAGAAGCTGATATGGTTCGCAAAATCCTGTTACCAAGGGTAACGACTTCAATATTGTGTTTCTCAAATTTTTTAATTTCTTCAGTTGTAAACCCGCCTTCTGGTCCTATGAAAAAGCCTAGGGTTTTCGGGTTTTTGTTTTGCAAATATTGTGACAAATGATGACTTTTTTCACCTTCGTAGCAAACAAAGGCATTGTCTAGCTCATTTGCCTGGGCAATTGCATCATCAAGACCGCAAACCCCCGAAATTTTTGGTATATACGCCCTGTGGCTAAGTTTTGCAGAAGCTTCTGCCACTTTTTCCCAGCGGGCAGTTTTATTTTGATTGCGCACTATGCAACGCTCAGTTTCCACAGGCACAATCCTGTGTATGCCAAGCTCTACAGTGTTTTCGATAATGTCGGTCATCTTATCCCCTTTAGGCAAAGCCTGAAAGAGGGTAATTTCCATGGGCAATTCTGCCAAATTTTCTGCCATTCTTAGGACGCGGGCGGTAATCTCCCGCTTTTCCACGGTGATGACTTGGCAGACAATATCAACGCCGTCACCTGGAGCAACCACAATCTCTTCCCCTTGGCGAAGGCGCAAAACATTGCCATGGCTTGCGTTTTCCCCTGTCAACACCACCAAATCCTGCACCTGGTCTGATGCGCTAATAAAGAAGCGATGCATAATATGTCACCCAGCCATCCTGCAACATGTGCTTGTCCACTGTAAAACCAGCTTCTTCCAAGGCTTGTTCTACATCATCAGCACGGTCATCAATCACACCGCCTGTAATAAACCTGCCCCCTGGTGCTAAAATATTTTTAACAATAGGTACAAGCTTTATAATCACATCAGCAACAATATTCGCCACAATAATATCAAATTCGCCGCTTACCAAATTTGGGTCACTTATCATGTTGCCGTGGATGGCAGTCAGCCTGTCCTCTGGAATATTGTTAAGCTTTAAATTGGTTTGCGCCATTTTGGTTGCCGCAGGGTCAATGTCTATGGCAGTGGCATGTTCTGCCCCCAACAACAGCGCAATTATGGACAAAATACCGCTTCCGCAACCAATGTCAAGAAGGGTTTCGCCCCCCTGTAAATACTTTTCCAACATGCGGATGCAAAGGGCAGTGCTTTGGTGTTGCCCCGTGCCAAAAACATGACCAGGGTCGATGGTGAAAACCACATCATCCGCCAAAGCTTCATATTCCTCCCAATGAGGGCGAATAATTATGCGCTCGCCAATTCTAAAGGGCTTATAAAACTCCCGCCAGGCATCTGTCCAGTCGTCCTCCACCTCTATAATTTCGGTTTCACCAAGATGAGCCACCGCATCTGCCAACCCATGGGTTAAAAATGCAGAATTTTCCTCGTCCAGATAAAAACGGATGTGGGCAGGGCCTTCGTACGTCAGCCCCTCTTCCACATAATCCCAATCACCCTCATCCAGAAGCTGGTTTTGTTCCACAGGATTAAAAATTTCAAACGCCTCTATATGGCGCATTGTCAACACCGCCGCCAGTTCCTCAATCTGCTCTGGTGTGGTCGTGATTGTTGTTCGTGTCCATTTCATTAAATTTTTCCTCTTTTCTCTTTACGTGCGTGTTGGATAATGTAAAAATTTAAGCTGGGCTTGCTGCGCAATCCCCGTGATTTCGGACTTCGTCCTCAACACTCGCCTAAATTTTCTTTAATTATCAACACGCCCTTTACCCATTATCCCCGTAGCGATATAACCTAGTGCCAAAGATGCGCCAACGAGCAGCGAATCGCGGGCAATTGCACCGCCGCCGCTGTTAAAGGTATTCGTTAAATTGTCGTGTATGCCAATGTCATAAAGAACGTAAGCAGCCCCTAAAACCAAACCCATTACCGCAAAGTAAACAGGAGCTTCATGTTTTTTTATTAATGCACCGATAAGCTTTGCCGCAAGGACAAGCCCTGTCAGCGCACCTACGAAAAACACCCCCAAAATAGGCAGAGAGTTGCCCGCAAGAGCCACAGCACCTTCTTCCCCCCGAACAAGCATGACAATAGATTCGGCAAAATTATCAACCGCCCCATAAACCGTAGCCGCCATACCTATAAGGATAAGC
>WQSI01000111.1 GCA_009787945.1 Defluviitaleaceae bacterium | reverse complement strand
AAAGCTTTCAAATAACACCTTTGCAGCTTATGCGGTCGGCGGCGGCTACGGTTAATGGGGGCTATATGGTCACGCCTCATGTGGGCATGAAAATAACCGACAATGAAGGCAATGTGGTGGAGCAATTTATCCACGACCAAGGCAGGCGGGTGGTTTCGCCAGATACCTCGGCACTTATGAAGGAAATTTTAGAAAGTGTGGTTTATGTGGGCACGGGAAACCGTAGCTATATCCCAGGATACCGCATTGGGGGCAAAACAGCCACAAGCCAGAAGTTGCCAAGGGGCAGTGGCCGCTATATAGCGTCGTTTTTGACATTTGCCCCTGCGGAAAACCCCGAAATTATGGCATTTGTGCTGATTGATGAACCTCAAGGGGCGTATTATGGTGGTCAGGTGGCAGGCCCTGTAATGAAAGAGCTTCTAGCCAGCATTTTGCCATATCTGCAAATCGCCCCTGTTTTTAATGAAGAAGAGTTGGAAATGGATGGGGTTGGTCAAGTGGCTGTTCCAAGCCTTGCAAATCAAAACTTAACGGTAGCGCGGCAGGTGCTGGATAAATTGGGGCTGGAAGTGGAAGTTTTTGGTTCTGGCAGAATGGTTGCAAGCCAGTTCCCTTTGCCTAGCGAAATTGTCAACCAAGGCAGCCGAGTTATTTTGTATACTGACTAAAAGGGCGGGGTTTTAATCCTCCCCTTTTTATTTACTAAAAGAGGGTTTGGCTGAAATTTGTCGTATTAATACTTTAGAGGGGTTGGGGGTGATAAAACTGTGGTGTATTCTCAAGACGTGATAGAAGATTTGCGCCAAGGGAATGATATTGTTGAGGTTATTTCTGGTTACATAGCCCTGCGTCAGTCTGGGGCAAACCACATGGGGCTTTGCCCTTTTCATAGGGAGCGCAGCCCGTCCTTTTCCGTTTCTGCCCACCGCCAGTTGTTTCATTGTTTTGGTTGTGGCGAGGGGGGTAATGTGTTTACCTTCATAATGAAAATGGAAAATTTTAGTTTTGTGGACGCCATTAAGTTTTTGGCAGAACGGATAAATTACCGCTTGCCTCAAACAGCTAGCGCGCCATCGGTTTCCAGCGAGGAAAAAGAGCGTATGCACCAGGCTTATGCCTTTGCCGCTCGGTTTTATTATGAAAATTTGCAAGCCCCACCAGGGCAACCCGCCATGTCTTATTTGGAGCATCGCAGGCTTATCCCCGCCATACAGCGGAAATTTGGGTTAGGTTGGGCAGGTAGCGGCAGCGATTTACGTGACCACCTTTCGAGCAAAGGTTTTGCTGACGGGTTTTTGGTTAAGGCAGGGCTTGCCATGGAGGGCAGCCGCGGTCATTATGACCGTTTCCGCGGTCGGCTGATGTTTCCTATTTTTGATGTGCAAGGTAAAATTGTGGGCTTTGGCGGGCGTATTATAGGTGATGGCGAACCAAAATATTTAAATTCTCCAGAAACGCCGATTTTTGATAAGTCACGCACCTTGTATAATTTAAATTACGCTAGGCAGACCAAAAAGCAGACGCTGATTTTGGTAGAAGGATACATGGACGTTATAGCCCTGTATCAAGCGGGAATTAAAAATGTGGTGGCAGCTCTAGGTACTGCTTTTACTGCCAATCACGCCCGAATTTTAAAGCGTTATTGTAATGATGCAGTATTGCTTTTCGACACAGACGAAGCAGGAACAAAAGCGGCGTTACGGGCAATCCCTCATCTTTATTCTGCGGGGCTTGGCATTAAAGTTTGCAGAATAGAAAGCGCGAAAGACCCAGATGATTACATACAAGAATTTGGCGTGCAGGCGTTGGCAGAGCAACTATCAAATTCCTATGATTTTGTGGATTTTCAAGTGCAAACCGCAAACAAGGGCATTGACATGAGCCAGACAAGCCAGCGGATAACCTTCACAAAGGCATCCGCCAAAATTATTTCCGCTTTAAACTCTCCAGTGGAGCGAGAAGCCTATGCCCGCGACATGGCGCATAAATACCGCATGGATGAAGGCGCGTTAAAAGAGGAAATTGCTGTGATTTTAGGAGGAGATGGCTCGGAGGACTATATAGAAGCTCCCCGCAACAGCCCCATTGCCGTTTATGACAACAAACAAGGCGGACAAGCCTTCAGCGAGGCGGTTTCCCACATTTTGTCAACAATGGCAAGTGATAAAGATTTTTGCAAGCAAATAACCAAATATTTAACAGGAGAGGAATTTGCTGACAGTATTTTGTCAGAAGCTTTTTCCAAAATACTGCTGGCGCAAGACAAGGGTAAGGAGGTTGCCCCTGCCGACATTGTAACAACTTTTGAATATGCGGAGGACCAACAGAAAATCAGCAGAGCTTTTGTTAAGCCGCCAGAATATGAGGATACAAAGGATAAATATATAGCACTTACACATCAAGTAACCTTAGTAAAATCTGCGCATTTAGCGCGTTTAATGGCAGATGCTACCCAAAATGGTGACGTGGAAGCCTTGGCGCGGCTGTCAATTGAGCGAAAAAACCTAGAAACCCATAAAATCAGCTTTTTAGCGGTATAGAGGGGCGAAGGTTGGATAATAATAGATTTTGTACATAAGAGGAGTTGAAGCATTTGAAGTCAGTAGAGCAGGGAGATTTTAAAGACAAGGTTGAAAGCTTGGTGGCAATTGCGCGCACCAAGGAAAATTTGCTGTCCAGAAGCGAATTAACAGAGCTTATGGCGACGGTTAAGGCAGACATTTCAAAAATTGATACCGTTGCCAAGCAAATGGCAACATATGGTATTGATGTTTATGATGACACCATTACGGTGGATGCCACAGACGATTCTGCCGATGCAGGGCTTGAGATTGATGAGATTGACATTACCATCGACACAGAGCTGGAAGCTGAGCTGGAAGCTGAGCTTGAGGAAATGGATTTAGAGGTTTTAGCTGAAGAAATAGCAGAAAAATCTCGCATTGATTCTGAAAAGGAAATAGAGCTTTCTGTTGCAGAGGCAAATGTTAATGTGGATGACCATGTGCGCATGTATCTAAAAGAAATTGGTAAAGTGCCTCTTTTAAGCCAAGAAGAGGAAAACGAGCTTGCATTGCTAATGGAATCTGGCGACAAAGCGGCAAAAAAGCGTCTTGTAAGCTCTAACCTACGCCTTGTGGTCAGCATTGCAAAGCGTTATGTGGGGCGCGGTATGCACTTTTTAGACCTTATACAAGAGGGTAATTTGGGGCTTATAAAGGCCGTTGAAAAATTTGACTATCGTAAAGGTTTTAAATTTTCAACCTACGCAACCTGGTGGATTAGGCAAGCCATAACCCGCGCCATTGCTGACCAAGCCCGCACAATTCGCATCCCTGTGCATATGGTGGAAACCATTAATAAATTATTGCGCGTTTCCAAGCAATTGTTGCAAGAATTAGGCAGAGAGCCAAATGCCGAAGAAATTGCCAAAGAAATGCAGATAACCGTTGAGCGGGTTCGGGAAATAACCAAATTATCCCAAGACCCTGTAAGCCTAGAAACCCCCATTGGCGAGGAAGAGGACAGCCACATCGGTGATTTTATTGCTGATAACGACCTGCCGCCGCCAGATGCAGCTGCCGCATCAACTTTGCTGAAAGAGCAGTTAATGAGCGTGCTAGAAACCTTGACAGAGCGTGAGAAAAAAGTGCTTATCTTGCGTTTTGGGCTTGAGGACGGCAAGGCGCGTACACTGGAAGAAGTTGGCAGAGAATTTCAAGTAACGCGGGAGCGCATACGCCAAATTGAAGCCAAGGCATTGCGGAAACTGCGCCATCCAGGGCGTAGCAAAAAATTAAAGGATTACTTGGAGTAAATAAATGATTATGACCAGGGTAATGTCGGGGGCTTTTTTTGGCGTGTGGCAATAAGGTGAGGGTCAATTTATGAGGTACAATAAAATTGAGAAGCCAAAGGACAGGTCGCCCTTACGGTTGGTGTTGGGTAAGACATATTTTCGGGGTAGGCGATGGTTGCGCTGGTGGTTTGGCGGAATAAAATTCGCCAAAGTGCGCTCCGAAATTTTTGGTGACTTACACTTTTCTCACCAAACTCCACTTTTGCGCCAATTAAAAGACGTTGATATGTATTTACAACACAACAAAATCATTAATTTGCGTATTGCCCTTGGAAAAATAGATGGTGTTGTGATTGACCCTGGTGAAACCCTTTCATACTGGAGGTTAATCGGCAAGCCCACACGCCGAAAAGGCTATGTTTCTGGCATGTTGCTCGACAAAGGACGGGTGCGGATGGGGATTGGCGGCGGTTTATGCCAGCTTTCCAATTTAATTTACTGGATAACCCTACATACCCCACTGACAGTCGTAGAACGTCATAGGCACAGTTTTGATGTGTTTCCCGACGCAGGGCGAACCCAGCCTTTCGGAAGCGGCGCAACCTGTTTCTACAATTATATTGACTTAATGATTAAAAATGAAACCAATCAACCATTTAAATTATCTTTATACTTAACAGATAGTCATTTGGTGGGGTCATGGTACTCGACGCAACCGCCCGAATTTCGTTATGAAATTTATGAAAAAGACCATTTGATACAAAGCCAGTATTGGGGCGGGTACACGCGCCATAATGTCATCGGAAGGCGTGTTTTCATCCTTGACGGCAAACTATTTGACGACCAAATCGTGGCAGAAAACCACGCTATTATGATGTATAATCCTTTGTTAGGGCAGGTGGAGTAATGTCGCCTAGATTGTTAAAAATTGCCAATATGGTGCGCCACTCTACTTTGGTAGACATTGGCACGGACCACGCCCATTTGCCAATCTATTTGGCGCAAGGTGGGCGTGTTTGTAATGTGTTGGCGACAGACATTGCCCTTGAACCTTTAGAGCGAGGCCGCCAAAATGCCGCATATGCTGATGTTTTGCATATTGTAGACTTTAAGCAGGGTGCGGGGCTTGAAGGCGTTACGCCTTTAAAGTATGAAACCTGTACAATTTCTGGCATGGGCGGAGAAATGATTGCGGGGATTTTGCAAAACAGCCCAGACGTAGCCAAGGGATTTAAACAATTAGTTTTGTCACCTCAGCGCAGTGTGCCCAAGTTGCGGCGGTTTTTGCATGATAATGGATTTTCCATTAACAATGAAGAAATTGTGGAAGATAATGGTAAATTTTACAATATTTTAGATTGCTCCCCTAACCCGCAAGAACCCTATGACGATGCAGGTTATGAGTTTGGGCAGATTTTGCTGGAAGGTCGCCATCCGTTACTAGGCAGCTTAATTCGTTATGACATGAAAAAATATGAAAATATCAACATGGATGCTTTGCCAGGGGAACGCAGGGCAGAGCTGGAAAAATACATAAAACTTTGTTTGGAGGTTTTGGAATGGCTGTAAAAATGCAAGAAATTATGACGGTTTTAGAAACCCTTGCTCCTGTGGCACTGGCGGAGGACTGGGATAATGTGGGCCTTATACTTGGGCGCAAAACCACGGATGTTTCCAAGGTTTTGATGGCATTGGACGCAACTGACGAAATTGTGGAGGAAGCCATAAGGGAAGGCTGCCAAGCGA
>WQSI01000110.1 GCA_009787945.1 Defluviitaleaceae bacterium | reverse complement strand
TTCACAGCGTGGCGCGCCGCCCATAAGGCGTGGGAAGTTCCCCAAGGACGCTCCCGCTCCTTAGGCACGCTAAAACCCTCAGGCAAATCACCTACAGTCTGCAAAGCAAGCTCCACAGGCACTTGGGTGATTTTTGCGGTAATATCCTTCATGTCTTGTAAAATTTCGGGCTTTGTAACAAAAACAATTTTGCCAAAGCCAGCTTTAATGGCATCATAGGCAGAAAAATCCGCGATAATTTCCCTATGTCTGCCAATTGGCGTAATCTGCTTTGGGCCGCCGAAGCGAGAGCCAAGGCCAGCCGCCAAAACAACTAAAGTCGGATTCATGTTAATGCCCCCTAAAATCCATCAATAATATTTTTATCTAGGGTGCGCAAAATTTCTACAGCAAGTTTTACACCGTTTTTGTAGTCTGGCAAATAGGCGATAGAATTTGGGCTGTGTACGTGACGAGAGGGGTGAGCGATAATAATATTAGGCACACCCATTTGGGAAACTTGATAAGCCGCACCGTTGGTAAAACCGCCAGTGCGCACAGATTCTTGTACTGGGATGCCTTTTTCGTGGGCTACGTCAAGAGCAAGACGGATAAAGCGCGGGTGGGTTATCATGCCAGGGTCAATATGGCGAAGCATCGGGCCTTTTTTTAATGCCGTTTGTATCATTTCTGCTGGGGCAAATGTGTCATCTGCTGGCGTTCCCTCGAAACAAATGGCAACATCAGGTTTAACCACATTAGCAACAACCATTGCGCCGCGCATACCAACTTCTTCCTGGGCAGACAGCGCACCCACCACATTCACTTTTATGTCAGATGCCGCTACTTGGTGCATGACCTCAATAACAGCAGCGCATCCAAGGCGGCAGTCGAAGGCTTTGCTCATCATAATATCTGTTTCTTTGTTATGCTCAAATTCTCCAAAAGGCACAACAGGGCTTGCAACACCAATGTGATATTTTTCCAAAACCTCTTCTTTGCTGGTAGCACCAATATCAATAACCATGTCTGTTACCTTTAAATCGCTTTCATTGCCGCCAAAATGCGGAGGGCGAGAGGCAACCACCCCATGAACAAATTCCCCCTTGCGGTTTTTGATAACAAGTTTTTGAGCAAGAAGCACGGGGGCAGACCACATGCCAAGGGTCATAAAAGTTAGTGTGCCATTGTCTTTAATGGCTTGTACCATCATGCCAACCTCATCACTGTGAGCGTCCACGAGGACGGTTGGAAGGTCTGGGTTTATGCCACCTTTTGGGTAAAAATATAGGTTGCGCATACTGTCCTCTACAATTTCAACGCTGTCTGGGGCGTATTTGCGGGCAACTGCCACCACATCATCCTCAAAACCTGGGCAACCAAAAGCGTTTGTCAAATCTTTAATCAAATCAACAGAATTCATAGTTTATCTCTCCTCATATATTAAATTTTTTGTCAATATGTAACCAAATCATTATACACGAAAGAGAATTATCAGTCAAGCTATTGTGCAAATTATCCAAACGTGTTATAATATGCCAAGCATAACACGAAAAGGAGAAAACTAACATGGAACATAAAAAATATAACCCAAAAAGTTTAGAGAGCAAGTGGCGGAAGAAATGGCAGGAAATTGACATAAACCCGCCTAATAAAGATAAGCCGAAACAGTATATTCTGGACATGTTTCCATACCCTTCTGGAGAGGGTTTGCATGTAGGGCATTGGCGCGGCTATGTGCTGTCCGATGTGATAAGCCGCCAAAAATTAATGCAGGGCAATTATATAATCCACCCAATGGGCTGGGATGCCTTTGGTTTGCCTGCGGAAAATTTTGCGATTGAGAATAACACCCACCCTTCCAAAGCGGTGGAGGAGAGCATAAAAATTTTCAAGCCCCAATTGGAAGCCATTGGCGCAATGTATGACTGGGCAAGGGAGCTTAACACCACCGACCCTAATTTTTACAAATGGACACAGTGGATTTTTATACAAATGTTTAAAAAAGGTCTGGCTTATGAGAAAGAAATGCCTCTTAACTGGTGTCCAACCTGCAAAGTTGTTTTGGCTAATGAAGAGGCTTCAGGGGGAGAGTGCGAACGCTGCGGAGGTGTCACTTCCAAGCGCAATTTGCGCCAGTGGATGCTGAAAATAACCGAATACGCCCAGCGTTTGCTTGAAGATTTGGACAAATTAGACTGGCCTGAGAAGGTTAAGCGTATGCAGGCGGAATGGATTGGCAAGTCTACAGGGGCAAAGATTGATTTTGCAGTGAATGGGCGTGATGAGAAAATCACGGTTTTCACCACCCGCCCAGATACCATTTGCGGGGCAACCTTCATAACCCTTGCCCCAGAACATGAGCTTATACAGGCTTTAACCACAGATGAACATCGGGATGCCGTGGAAAAATATGTTAAAGAAGCCTCCACTATGTCCAATGTTGACAGAATGGCAGCAAAGGAAAAAACTGGCGTGTTTACAGGCTCTTTTGCTGTTAATCCTGTAGATGGCTGCCATATGCAAATTTGGGTTGCAGACTATGTTTTGGCAGATTATGGAACAGGTGCAATAATGTGCGTTCCAGGGCACGATGAGAGGGATTTTGAATTTGCCACAAAATACGGATTATCTATTTTGCAGGTTATTTCCCCAGATGGCACAAAATCCCATTTAGAGGAAGCTTATACTGGTGATGGCGTGCTGGTAAATTCTGACCAGTACAACGGCTTAACCTGCGAAGAAGCTAAAACTAAAATAGGAATAGACCTTGAAAAATCAGGAGTGGGAATTGCTACCACCAATTACCGCCTGCGGGATTGGGTTTTCAGCCGTCAGCGGTATTGGGGTGAGCCAATCCCCCTTATCCACTGCGAAAAATGCGGCGTTGTGCCTGTGCCAGAAGCCGATTTGCCTGTGACCCTTCCTCATGTGGACAGCTACAAGCCCACCGACACAGGGGAATCCCCATTGGCGTTAATGGAAGAGTGGGTTAATATTCCCTGCCCAACCTGCAGCGCGCCTGCCAAGCGGGAAACCAATACCATGCCCCAATGGGCAGGGTCCTCTTGGTATTTCCTGCGCTATCTTGATGTTAATAACCCAAATGAGCTTGTTAGCAAGGAAAAATTAGCCCCTGTGGATTATTATGTAGGCGGGGTCGAACATGCGGTTTTACACCTTCTTTACGCCCGTTTTTACACCAAATTTTTATACGATATTGGTGTGGTGGATTTTGAAGAGCCATTTACCCGCCTGTTTAACCAAGGGATGATAACCAAAGACGGCAGTAAAATGAGCAAATCTAAAGGCAATGGGGTATCCCCAGATGGTGTCGTGGAAAAATATGGAACGGATGCCCTGCGCATGTACATCCTTTTCGTCGGCCCTCCAGAGCTTGATGCAGACTGGCAGGACAACGGCTTGGAAGGGGTTTACCGCTTTTTAAACAAGCTGTGGCGTTTGGTTGTGGAAAATCTTGACAAAACCGTTAAACCCACCGCTGACCTTGAGAAAATCCGCCACAAAATGATAAAAGATATTACCTGGCGTGTGGACAATTTATCCCTAAACACTGCCGTTTCTGGCTTTATGGAGTATACCAACGCCTTAACGGACATGGCGCGCAAAAGTGGCGTTGACAGGGAAACCCTAGAGGTTTTGGTTGCTATGCTTGCGCCTTTTGCTCCCCATGTTGCCGAAGAGCTGTGGGAAACCTTGGGGCATGGCGGCACAGTTTTTCATCAGCCTTGGCCTGCTTTTGACGAAGCCAAAACCATAGACGACACAATTACCATGGTTATCCAGTTTAACGGCAAATTGCGAGGGGATATGCAAGTCGCCGCCGACATCAGCAAAGAAGCCGCCCTTATAGCTGCTAAAGAAGCCGTTGCAGAAAAGCTGGCTGACCAGCAAATTGTAAAAGAGGTTGTTGTGCCTGGCAAGCTTGTTAATTTTGTTGTGAAACCTAAGTAAAAGAGGTGCTATTATGAAAAAGTTTTCGGTGGTTGCCATTGCTATTGTTATGTTAATGATTTTTGTTGGTTGCGTGTCTATCGTTGATGACGAAATCGTGTGGAGTAGTGTTGACGACGAAATCGTGTGGAGTGGCGCTTATGACCCAAACGCCACGCTAAACGAGCCTGACATCTTAATAATCCGTGGAGCTTTAGATAATTTGCTATTTGATAATTTTCCTGTCAATTTAACAGGCACAGGAGCGGGCAACAGACTTTATATTTGGCTTAGGCTGTCTGATGAAGATGCAGAGGAAACCATAAACGAAATGCGAGCATTTATTGCAAATGTGATAGAAAACCACCCGCAGCTGTCAACAATGGATATTGACATGGGAGTGTTTGTTATTAAAACCACAGGGCCCGTTTTCCGCGTGCCTGTGGATGGTGACCACTTTGCGCACCCAACCCAAGACTTGCCTACGTTGCACATTGAAGAAGTCGCGGCTGGAGGGCTGTCGTTTTTCTTTATAAATCCAACAGAGATACGCTTTGATTACGGAGAGAGATACAGACTATATGTCCGTGAGCAGGATTATTGGCGGCTTTTAAACGGCTGGATGTTTATTGTGGAAATAGGTTATTCAATAGAGCCTCTGTCCACCACCCAGACGCGTAATGTGGATTTTACTTGGTTTTCTGAAGAAGGTTTAACCCCAGGGGAGTATAAGTTCGCAAAAGACTTCATGTATTGGCGCGCACCTGGGGATTTTGATGAATACACAGCGGTTCAGAGGTTTTTGATTGAGTGATTTAATTATGGTAACTATATACAACTTTACACAACAACCCGTAGGGGCGCATATTATGCGCCCGTTGTCCGACAAAGGTAATGGTGATGTAGAGTACGTTTACCCAGCAGTGGGCGCATAATATGCGCCCCTACGCAGGGTGGTGGTTTCATTTGGAAGGAATTTAGCGCACTGGAGGAAATATGAGCGAATATATCAAAAACATGCGAAAACACGTGGGAAAGCAACGGATGTTGCTAGTTGGGGCGAGTGCAATCCCCCACAAAGATGGCAAGATTTTGTTGCAAAAGCGCAAAGATAACGGATGTTGGGGCGACCCTGGCGGTTTTGCAGAGCTTGGGGAAACCATGGAAGAAGTGGCTAAACGAGAGCTTTTTGAAGAAACTGGTTTAATTGCCCATTCGTTGGAGCTTTTGGGTGTGCTTTCTGGTGAGGAAATGTTTTACACCTATCCGAACGGCGACCAGGTTGCCAACACGACTATAAGTTATCTTTGCGAAGATTTTTCTGGAGAACTGCGTGCGGATATGGAGGAAACAACAGATTTACAATGGTTTGCCATTGATGATTTGCCAGAAAACATTTCGCCGCCTGCAAGACCTGTTTTAGCAAATTGTGTGGAAGTGTTAAAAAAACGTAATTAAAGCACTGGAGGAAATATGAGCGAAAACAGCAAAAGAAAGTATGATAACGAAAGCATCAGCCAGCTAAAAGGTGCGGATAGGGTGCGTTTGCGCCCTTCTGTGATTTTTGGGTCTGATGGGTTGGAGGGGTGTCAGCACTCTATTTTTGAGATAATTTCCAACTCTATTGATGAGGCGCGGGAGGGCTTCGGCGACCGCATTGAGG
>WQSI01000109.1 GCA_009787945.1 Defluviitaleaceae bacterium | reverse complement strand
TTTTACTGTGATGATGGACCCTTCTGCGGTTTTCAGCGAAATTTGGGGGCAGGAATTTGACTTAAATGAGGCTTTTTTACTGTTTATGGACATTATGGAAGGCGGCGGCGAAGAAATTTTTGTTGACGCGGAGTTTATTATTTCTGGCACAACGCCGCGGGTTTTCACCGTTGCAAGCGAGGCAACACAACGCCGCTGGCTAGATGACCACAGGCTTGACGGCGACCTTACCGCAACCCAGGCATATGCCGCTTTGCAAGAATATTTCGGGATACCAACAAACCTAAGCCGTGACGACCAGCACACCCTGCTGCGCCTGCGGTCGGCATTGTATTTACAGCGTTTTAACGTAAACCAAATACCATTGGCAACAGATATAGACCGCCGCACAGTGGCAGCATTAGAGGAATTTGGGCACGCCATGCCTGGTATTTACGTGGCAAGCGACTATCTGCGCTATTACCCAATGGGCAGATATTTAACAAATATAATTGGATATTTAACCCGAATTTCCCCTGCGGATTTGGAAGCAAACCAACATCTTGGCTACACAGCCAACGACCTTTTTGGGGTGGTGGGTATCGAGCGCAGTTTTGAGAGCCAACTCCGCGGAACACGGGGCGAAACCATTATAGAGGTGGACAACAACCGCCGCCGAGTGGGCATTATCAGCCATCAAGATGCAGTGCCAGGGCAGGATGTTTTCCTAACAATTGACGCAACCCTACAGCGCAATCTTTACTATATTTTGGAGGACCAGCTGGCGAATGTCCTTCTCCACCGTCTGCGCAACGGCGGCGCGCCCTTCACGCGGGAGGTTATCGCGTCAACTCTAACGTCAAATAATATTAACTCTTTGTTAATTATGGATTTTTATGACCCAGAGGAATTTCCTGCGTCTTATCAGGTGCAGAATTTTGTGCTGGCAAATTCTGAAATCAACGCAGACGAAGATGTTAATATAGAGGTTTTCCGCCGCAATCTTAATGAATTTATAGAAGAGCATATTTTAAACGGCAACATCAGCCTAACCACCATGTTTGAGGTAATGGAAGAGCAGGGGATTATTGAATTTGAGCCTTACCGCTACATGACCCCTCAAATGTTTGTTATTCAACTTGCGGAACAGCGTCATCTCACCCCTCAAATGGTGAATATGGACCCTGCCACGGGGTCGGTTGTTGTCAGCTGTGTTAACACAGGGGGCGTAATTGCCGCGGTAAATTACCCCACCTTTGACGGCAACAACTTTCTGCCCCACAGGCGGGATAACGCCTATATAATGGCGCTTAATATTGACCCAACCCAGCCCCAAAACGCCCGCGCCTTCACCGAGGCAATCGCCCCAGGCTCTACTTTTAAAATGGCAACGGCTCTCGCGGGGCTTTCCCAAGGGGTCATCACCCCTAACACCATAATCCGTTGCGGCGGCGTTTTCCGTGATGCTGGCGTGCCTCATCTTGGCTGTATGGCGCGCCCTGGTGCTGTTAACGTGGTTCAAGCCACAGCGGCATCCTGCAACTACTTCCACAACCGCGTCGCTTTCAACCTAAATGGCGGGATTGACACGCTAAATTATTATATGGAAGCCCTTGGGCTTGGCACGCCAACAGGGGTGCAAGTTGGTGAAAACCGCATGTTTTGGGGGCTTAATAACGATGTGCCTGCCTTTGCTTCTCCCGCCTTCCGTCAAGCCCAGGGCAGCCCTGGAAGCTGGACAGCAGGGATGACCAGCCAGGTGTCTATTGGGCAGGGTTATAACGCCTATTCCACCGCATCTATGACGAAAATGATGGCAACCATCGCAACCCGCGGTACACGTATGGAGATGACATTAGTTGACCGTATGGTGGCGGCAGACGGCACAATTACAAGCTTTGAGCCAGTTGTGGAATATCAAATGAATGTGGCTGACGAAGCATGGGATGCCATCCACGAAGGTATGCATATGGTAACCCGCGGCTCAAGAGGTACTGGTCGGGGCATTTTCGCGGGTTTCCCAATGGAAGTTGGCATAAAATCAGGCACGGCAGAGGTGGCAGGCGGACGCTCCAGTCACACATCATACGGCGGCTTTGCGCCCTTGGAAAACCCCCAAATTGCAATGCATGTGACCATGCCCCATAGCGACTTCCGCCCCCTTGGCTCAACAGCAGGGCGGGTGATGCGTGCCGCCTTAGAGGAATATTTTGGATTAAACACCACAGAAATCACGCAAAATAGCGATACGATAAGATAACGAGGTAAAACATGGCTTTTGACGGAATTGCCGTTTCTGCCCTTGTGGCAGAAATTGGCGAAAAATTAACAGGCGGGCGCATTGATAAAATAACACAGCCTGAAAAGGATGAAATTGTACTGGCAGTGCGCAGTCAGGGGGCAAACCACAAACTTTTGCTAACGGCAAACGCCACATTCCCCCGCATCCACCTTACAGCAAAACACAAGGAAAGCCCCGCAGTTGCGCCAATGTTTTGTATGCTTTTGCGCAAACATATCGGCAGCGGGCGAATTGTAAAAATTACCCAGCCAGGGCTAGAGCGGGTGGTTTCCATCCACATTGAAGGGCGCAACGAAATGGGCGACCTTGAAGAAAAACAGCTGATTTTAGAGATTATGGGGCGGCACAGCAATATTATTTTGGTGTCAAAAGGCGTTGTTTTGGATGCGGCAAAGCATGTTTCTGCAAGCCTTTCTGCTGTGCGACAAATTTTGCCAGGGCGGGATTTTACAGAAGCCCCAAGCCAGGACAAGCATGACCCCCTAAACACCAACGAAGCGGAATTTCATGGGGTTTTAGGCGAAACCACCGTGGCAAAGGCAATTTTTCATAATTACACAGGTGTCAGCAGCTTTTCCGCAGGGGTAATTTGCCAAATGGCAGAAATTGACCCGAATATCCAAGCTAACCAGCTTGACCACAGGCAGAAAACCGCCCTATTTGAGGCTTTTAAACAGGCGATTAATGGCGGCTTTGCCCCTTACATCCTCTACAATAACACAAAAAACCCCCAAGGCTTCGCCTTTTTCGGGGGCAGTGTTTTTGGTGACGAATTTACCCAGGAATTTCAATCCCCATCGGAGCTTGTGGAATATTTTTACAGTAGCAAGGACACAGCAGACCGCATCCGCCAACGCTCCCAAGACATGCGCCGCGTTGTGCAAAACCTAATTGACCGCTGTGTGAAAAAGGCGGATATTCAGGCAAAAACCACAGCAGAAATTGCCGACCGCGACACCCTGCGCCTTTATGGGGAGCTTGTCACCGCCAACATCTACGCCATAAAACAAGGACAGCCAATGGTTTTAGTCCAAAACTTTTATGAGGAAGATTTGCCCACCATTGAAATTGAGCTAAACCCCCAAAAGACCCCTGCGGAAAACGCCCAGGCATACTTTAAAAAATACAATAAGCAAAAACGCACCGCAGAAGCCTTAGTGACCCAAGTGGCGCAAAATGAAGAAGAGCTGGCATATCTGGAAGCCGTCATGCAAAGCATCGCCCAAAGCGACACTGTGGCGGATTTAATGCAAATTCGTGAGGAGCTTCAAGAGGAAGGCTTCATTAAAAAGCCCAAAAACAAGGGTAAAAAGCGGGATGCCGCCCAAACCAAACCCCTCCATTTCGTCACCCCAGACGGCTTTGACATTTTTGTGGGCAAAAACAACCAGCAAAACGACCAACTTACCAAAAACGCCGATAAAGACGACATTTGGCTGCATACCAAGCACATCCCAGGCTCTCATGTGATTTTAAAGGCAAAGGCAGGGCAAATCAGCGACATTGCCCTTGAAGAAGCCGTAAATTTAGCGGGATTTTACAGCAAAGGCCGCGGCGGCAGCATGGTCCCCGTGGACTACTGCCCCCGCAAAAACGTGCGCAAACCCGCCAAAGCCAAGCCAGGCATGGTAATTTATGACAACTACAAAACAGCCCACATCACCCCCGACGAAGAGCGGGTTAAGGCTTTGAGTTTGAAGGTTTAACAAAAACCACGCCTATTTTTGGCGTGGTTTTTGTTATTTATAATGGTTACGATACCGAGTTATGTCAGCTCTGGCTTTTGCTTTTTTATGATATGCCACGCAACACCTGCAAATATAGCATTAATGGTTAAGAAGGAAATGCCCGTGCCAAAAGTGAGATGGTGAGAAACTCCGTAAGGGGTGTAGGTTATTTCCGACCCCTGAACATAAGCGTGAAATCTCCGCCATCTACCAGGGAAAAAAGATGCGTATTCTACCCGCCACCAAAAGCGATAGCGATCGCTAAACATGCCAATCCCAAAAACATAATGGGCATATTCTCCATCTTCGTAAACAGCGTATACCCTAGAGCCTTCCACAATGGCAAGATTAACCACAGGCTTTTCATCCATTTTTGCTTCAACCTCTGCCAAGGTCATGGTGTGCCCATTGTGAAAATCACTTAAACTAATTAAGGCAATATGTACCAATACAGAAAAAAGAAAACCTAAACCAATACTTATTAAAACCCATTTTTTCATAACCATTAACCTCTACAACATTAAAGCCAACTTGTAACAGACCATCTAAACGGACTTCCACGGAACACTTGCCAGTGAACTATTTCTGCAAAGGCAAATTGACGCCATAAAGAATCCATTTGTAACCTTATAGACCACGGAGAGCCACCTGTCCAGAATGTGATACCCATCAAGTGGGGCTGCATGAAGTCGTTAACCCGATGCCGTGTTAGTATAAGAGGTACACTGTTATTAGGACGTCCCAAGTAAGTGAGGTTATAAGTGAATCGAGTTACATCTACTGACACATCCATGTGAGAAACAAACCAGCCCACAACTGTGAATACTGCACCAATAGATGAAATGACAAGACCAGAAACTGCACCAGCCTTCCAAGCGGCTAACCCTAAAGCTGATGTGATTGTCGCTCCCCAAGTAGCCAATGTAGCTGTTTGGTTTCTGATTCTAACCGAAGTCGTGCCCAAAAATACACTTGAAGTATTTAAGCGAACTTGATGCTGTGTCCACGGGCTTGAATCCTCATGTCTAAATGAAATCACACCAGAAATTAGGTCGCCAGGACTGGGTACATTAAGCGGGTCAACCACATCCTCGCTATGCACTTCCCCGAGTTCGTGAAGCATAATAACTGTATTTTCAGTTTCAATAGCTCGGCTATCAGCATTATCGCTTTGAGTAAAAGTTGTATGCATTATTCTGTCTGCTTGGTTGGCATAAATCGCAGCCCTATTAATCAATACACCATCATGATATTCATAGAAAAACCTATCTCCAGTTGGAGTTTCAACGGTTCTCAAAGTAAAATGCATACCTTCAAACTCAAAAGTGTCAACTGATGTTATATCCCCGTTTGCTTCTAATGAAAGTTCGGGATATGGAGATAAGTCAGTAGTTGGTCTTCTCTCAGAAGCATTAACAGGCATAGCCATAAACACCATAAACGCCGCCATCACCATTGCAGTAATCCTTAATTTTGTCTTTTTCATTTTCCTTTCCTCTCTTTCTTATGTATTTTGTCGGTGGCATTTGCCACATTGGCGGCAACATTCGGTCTGCAGTTCCGCGTCGCCTTTTGCAATCCTAGGATACATAAATTATACCCCCCCCCCCGACATTTTTTGTCAAGGGGGTTTC
>WQSI01000108.1 GCA_009787945.1 Defluviitaleaceae bacterium | reverse complement strand
GATTTGGATGCTGTCCATCATAGTCAAATTTACCATAGTATCTGGAGAGCGCATAACCGCCGCCATTGTGCCAAGAGCCGCCGCAATTGCCCAAGCTCCCATGGTTACAACAGGGGTGGGGATGCCCATAAGCCTTGCAACACCACCATTTGACGCAGTGGCACGGACAGCCAAGCCCCATTTTGTCTTTTGGATGACGAAGAACAAAACAGCAACCACAGCAACACCAATAGAAATATTTATTATAGCTCCGTAAGTAATATTTGCCCCTGCCACAGAAACAGCACCATGAGCAAAACGAGGATATGTCATTGGGTCAACACCGAAAAGCATGGGAGCAAGCCCCAAAAACACAATAACCAAGCCAAGGGTAATAATTTGTTTTGAAATAGAATGAAGGTTTATTGTTCGGGAAATTATCACCCTGTCAATAACAACGCCTACCAAAAGAGCAGAAGCCAAGCCAAACAAGGTGGCAAGCCACACATTTACCCCAGTGGAGTGCAAGAAGCTGGCAGCAATAAAGGCGCAAAACATAGATATAACCCCTTGGGCATAGTTAAAAGCCGATGATGTGCGGAAAATAAGAATTACACCAAGGGTTGCCAGGGCATAAATGCCCCCTGTTTCCAAGCTGTTAAAAAGGATTTGTACGAAAATGCTCACTTACATCCCTCCCCACTGTATGACGGAAGCCGCCCATACGTAGCCAATCCCTGCTGACAACATGCACACAACAGAGCCATCTTTAACTTTGCCCTGTTTTAAAGCCAGTTCCAGAGATAAAATTTGGTCAACCTGCCCAATATGCCCATAATCTTGTAAATATATAGATTGCTCTTCCGTCAAGCCCAAATCTGCTAACATCCCGCGGTGTCCGCTGGGCTTAATGTGCAAAATAGCCAGATAGTCCATAGCAGACCGCGGCAACCCTGACTTCTCAAAAGCGCGGTTAATGCAGGCGTGCCAATTATCCATAGAAACGGCGTTTAGGCGGCTTTTCATGGTTTCCGCATCCATCAGCCTAAGTGACTTCTGCGCCTCTTGAAAATTTTCGGCATTTATGGGGTTTGCCTGCCCGCCAATTTCCACTCCTGCCGTGCGGTTAAGGCTTGCATCTGCAATTATATGGCTTCCAAGCACCAAATTTTTCCCGAGGTTTTTGCGCAGCAATATCGCCCCGCCTCCTGCCGATAGGTTAAACATAAAAGAAACATTACTGTCAGTATAGTCAATAAAATCCCCGTTTCGGTAACCCCCCGCAATAAGGATTGTGTCTATATCCTCATCTGCCATCAACATATCTTTCGCCATTTTAATGGCAGAAACGGCGGTGCAACAACGGTTCTGAACATCAATCCCCCAGGCGTTAACCGCCCCAAGTCTGTCTTGAACATATAGGGCAGAAGTGGTTAAAGGATATTCTTTATACTCTTCCCCCATGCACAAAATCACATCAATTTCCGTCGGGCAAATCCCTGCGTTTTCCATGCAAGCCTTTGCCGCCAAATATCCCATTTCCTGCGTGCCAACGGTATCTGTCACAGGCTTTTTAACAATACCAAGCTTGTTTATAACGGCATCCTCGCTCCATATGCCTTTGGTGGCATCAGAAATTTCCTTTGCCGTCATAAATGTCTGGGGTATATATGTACCAACCCCCGCAATTCCCACATGTTTTTCCAAATATGTCACCTCTTCTCAAAATATGAAGGTTCATTCAGATTTTCATCATATATATTATACAATAAATTCCAAACTTCGTCAAGCTTTATTTTATGGATACATCAAGGTAAATATGCACTGCGCAACAAAGTAATCTATATTCGGTAAAAATTAGCAAATGTAATCATATACTTAATTATTAAATATTTAGCGAGGAAGGCAATGCCTATGCGTAATGACCATGACTGCCGAGCGGGAAAAGTGATTGTGACTTTTAAAAAGGATTTTGATTTTGCAAATGCCACCGCCTACGAAACAAGCCGAATTTTGGGGGAGATACCATATGAAAAAATTGAAGTTGTCTATAGGTGTAAAGGAGGTGTTATTTTATCGCAGCTTACTTTGAAGGAAAACAGCAGGTTCGCTGTTATGGAAGCCATAGAAAAATTATCGAAAAACCCCTATGTTGAATATGCCGAGCCTGACTTTTTAGAAGATTCCCATATAATCCCTAACGACCCGCTTTTTGACCAACTTTGGGGTCTTAAAAAGATAGGCGCGCCACTGGCATGGGATTATAGCAAAGGAAGCGCAAATGTTTCCGTGGGCATAATAGACAGCGGAATAGACCACAATCACCCAGACATAAAGGCTAATATGTGGTCATCTATAGGCGGGCAAATTTTGGATGGATGGAATTTTGCTGACAACAGCCGCGATTCTATGGACATAAATGGTCATGGAACTCATGTTGCGGGCACAATAGGAGCTGTTGGAAATAATTCCCTTGGCATTACGGGGGAAGCCTGGTCGGTGCGGGTTGTATCTATGAGGTTTGGGTTTAACATTGCTTCCGCCATTGCGGCTATCGACTTTGCTAATGTGTTTGAGATACCCATAATTAACGCCAGCTGGGGGAAGCGCACTTTTTCTCAGTCCTTAAAATTTGCCATCGACAATTATAACGGGCTGTTTATAGCTTCCGCTGGAAATGATGGGATAGATAATGACGCAGACCCTACATATCCCGCATCTTATGACAGCAAAAACATCATATCCGTTGCCGCATCAACCCCTGATGACGAGCTTGCCGCCTTTTCAAACTACGGAGCAAAAACCGTCCATATAGCCGCCCCTGGAACAAATATTTTAAGTTTGGGATTACGTGATGGGTACAGCGTGCAAAACGGCACTTCCATGTCTGCGCCCCATGTGGCTGGCGCGGCGGCATTGCTAAAATCACATATGCCAGACATGTCTGCTTTGGATATAAAAAACGCCATTTTATCCAGCGCGGTAAAGCATCCAAGCTTGACAGGGAAGATGGTGACAGAAGGTATTTTGAATATAAATAGAATGTTTGAGGTTGCAAAAAACATGTAAACCTCCTGGTCGTCATTGCGGGCTTGACCCGCAATCCCATATGTCATTCCTAGCCCAATATAGTAGGGGCTGGTTAGTGCTGGTGGGTTCCCGCGTCAAGCGCGGGATGACGTTGCTTGGGGGCGGGATGACGGGCTTGGAGGGTTTGTCAAAATATTTTTAAATTTTTTGAAAAAACCTTTAAATTACTGGCTTTTGTAGCTTGTGAAAAATAATGTTATTAAAACAATAAAAAAACTATTGACAACTTTGTCGAAATTTGCTAATATTAAAAAACATAATAAGTATTGTGCGGGAGGAAAAAGTATGTTATATTTTCTGTATGTCGCTTCCCAATTATGCGACAAATATGATTGGATTATCGGCCCGCTTACATGGAAAGTTGGCTGCTAACCGACGGGGGAGTGTTAGGTGCAAAAGACCATTTTACTTAACGAGCTTTTTGCTCTCAACAATGATAATATCGCCCAAATTGAGATTGTAAGAGGAAAACTTTTGTCTTATATCCAATTAAATGGCGATGATACCCAGGTTAAAAATGCATTGCAAATTGTTGAAATTTGGCTTTCTGAATCAAATAACAATGATTTCGATGTTAGTTGTGACCTTGCTGACCCAATACTACGAAACTTGTTAAAAGATGAGAGTAAATGGGATATTAACGACATTAAAACTTTAGCCATTGTTATTGATTGTGTAGGTACATACAACGAAGTCTATGAGCTTTCACAAAAACTTTTGACAAAGCTTGAGAGCTATTCCTATGAAGAACGATACGAGAATACCAAATTAGCTATCTACATGAACGCTTCAAGTCGCTTTTTAAGAGCTAAGTATTTTGACACCGACGACCTTGTGCCGTCAGAACAGCTAGAAGCTACCTTTAATGAGTATTTTGATGAAGCCATGAAGATAAGCGTTGCTTTGAATTTGCAAACCCATCAAGCAGCCCTACATGTCCGAAAAGGTTTGTTTTATCAAGATGACGACCTTATCAGCCGTGGCTTCTACCGCCTAAAAGAACTGGGTGAAGATGAAGTTTTCCGTATGCTTAAAGACGATGCCAGCGAGTACAGCTTTTTTGAAGGCATTAAAATGGGCAGAAACCAAGGAAACAAAATCGTTGGTGGGAACATTCGCAAAAAACGTAACGAAATCGGCATGTCCATGAGAGAACTTGCAGAAGCAACAGGTTTCAGCCTCTCATTTATATCATGTGTTGAAAATGGCTTGCGTGTCAAAAGCTTTGGGGGGTATGAAATGCATAAAATCTCCACTGCGCTAAACGTAAGTGCCGATAGCCTTTTTGAAGGGCTGGACGAACGCATCTAATAATACTACCTCAAAAAAGTAGGGGCGGACATTGTCCATCCCTGCTTTTTGTTGTGTACGGGTGGACAACGGGCGCATAATATGCGCCCCTACGGATGGTGTCAACGTAACCTGGTAGGGGCGGGCATTGCCCGCCCGCTGTCCGACAAACGCACCCTACAAAAACATCCCCCGCCTAAGAATCGCCATAACCTCATCCACAATATCATAAAGCCGCTTATCCGTAAGGCTGTCAACATCCCCAAATTCCACATATTTAATGGCCAAAAAATTTGATGTACCCATCAAAATATAGCTGACAATCTCCAAATCAGCAGGGTGCATTTCTCCCGCGTCAACGGCTGTTTGCAGCTGTTTTTCGTATTGCTTCCCAAAATTGTCATAATAGGCGATAAACAGCTCTGGCGCAACAAAATGGGATTGCCATATAATTTTGATAACATGGGGGTTTTCCACGCAATAATCCAAATAAAGCTTGATGCCCTCCCGCTCCATTTCCTGCCTATTAAGCAGCTTCCGCTCCGACAAACCCTTTGCAATAAAACGGCGTATCTGCTGCCCATGCTTCAAAACAATATACTTATACATGCTTATTTTATCGGGAAAATAATTGTAAAATGTTCCTATGGACACCTGGGCGGCGGTTACAATGTCGTTGATGCTTGTGTTGTAGTAGTTTTTCTCCATAAAAACCTGCTCCGCCGCAAAACAAAGCCGTTCGAGAGTTGCCTCCCGCAGCCTTGTTGTGGGCGGAGCTTTTAAAAGGTTTTCTGCCTTTTCCATTATGATTTTGGCGGCATAACAAGGGCTTCGCCAGCAATAACCTGCGTGCCTTCTTGGTTTGTTACTACGCAGTCAATTACCAGCCTGCCCTTATCCTCAATTTTCTCCTTAACGGTGCAGGTGGCAGTGATTGTGTCGTTAAACCGCACAGGAGCAAGGAATTTCAGCTCTTGTTTCATGTAAATTGTGCCTGGCCCTGGCAGATACATGCCCAAAACCGCAGAAATTAGCCCTGCGCCAAGCATACCGTGGGCGATGCGCCCTTTAAACATGGTGTTTTTGGCATATTCTTCGTTTAGGTGGGCTGGGTTTAAATCTCCCGTTATACCCGCGAACATGTAAACATCTGTTTCGGTGATGGTTTTTGTGAAGCTGGCAGACTGCCCCACGCTAATTTGCTCCATTGTTAATCCGTTCATATAATTTCCTCCTTGTTGTATAATCATAATCCGACCATAGCGGGCGGCATCAACACGAACTGGTAGGGGCGCGCATTGCGCGCCCGCTGTCGGGCAAACGTACCCCACATTAACATTACGTTTGTCGGATAACGGGCGCG
>WQSI01000107.1 GCA_009787945.1 Defluviitaleaceae bacterium | reverse complement strand
TTTGGAGCGCAATCTGCGCCTTGCCATGGAGCTTACTCTCCACGACATACCTACGGTTTACGCCCTTAATATGATGGATGTTGCACAACGTCGCGGGGTAGAAATTAATATAAAAAAGTTAGAAGAAGAGCTGGGCGCGCCTGTTATTGAAACTGTTGCGGTGAAGGGGCAGGGTTTTGATAAACTGGTTAGCCATTTGGAAACCATGTTGCAACAAGCGGAAAACACACCATACGTTACCCCTAACAAGTGCGAAGGTTGCCCGTGGGCGGCGGCAAAGGACATTTGCTCCCGTTCTTGCAACATCCCCGACGACAAAGCCGAGGGCAGGCGGTTTAGCTTTTTAGACAAATTAGGGGATAAAATGGTAAAGCCTTTGCCAGGCTTGCCTATTGCTGGTTTTGTTATGCTGTTGTTGGTTGGTGCTGTGGTTTTTGGTGGGCGGTTGTTGCGCGTGCCGCTTATTATGTTAACCGACAATCTGATAATCCCGTTTTTCCGCAACATTTTTGAAAGCATCTTCGGGTTTTTTGCAGGTGACGGTGTTGTACTCACATATCGTTATTTGTTTTATGATGGCGGTTTTCAAACTGGTTTCCGTGCCTTCGTAGACGGCGGCTTTCAATCGGTGGGTTATGATGTTTACTCATCAATGGCAAATAACATGACCAGCGTGTTTATGAATGTTCTAATTGGTGAATACGGCATTTTTGTAATTAGTTTCCAATGGATAATTGCGTTAATTTTGCCTTATGTTTTTGCTTTTTATCTCGCCATTACGTTTTTAGAAGATTCTGGCTATTTGCCCCGTGTCAGCGTTTTGTTTGACAATATCATGCGAAAGTTAGGAGTACAGGGCGGCAGTTTGATACACATGTTCCTTGCCCTTGGCTGTGCCATCCCTGCAATATTAGGAAGCCGTGCCGCAACAACGAAAAAAGAGCGCAAAATGATTGCGGTTATCGTTTGTTTTGCTGTGCCTTGTATATCTCAAATTGGCGCATTGTCTGCATTAATGGGGGAATTTTCTTGGTGGATGCCCATTTTGATGGTGATGTTTACCTTGTTGGTGTTTGTGTTGGTGGCGTTGATTGCTGGCAAAGTCATCAAAGGTAAAACCGACCCGTTGATTTTGGAAGTGCCAAATTTGCTGCTGCCTAACGCTAAAACATATTTTCGTAAGTTGGCGATACGCATGAAGCACTTTTTGAAAGATGCAGAATTGCCTATGATGATTGCGGTGTTTATTGCCGCATTGTTGGCAGGAACAGGTATACTTAATATTGTAGCAAGCAACCCGCAAGTGCAGGCGGTTGTTAGCGGTTGGTTGGGCTTGCCTGAAGAAGCTGTGGTGTCGCTAATCCTTGGTATTGTTCGCCGTGAGATGTCCGTTGCCCCGTTGCTTCTGTTAAATTTGACATATTTACAAGCCTTTGTGGCTGGCGTTGTTTCGTTGCTGTACTTGCCCTGTCTATCTGTTTTTGGTATTTTGGCAAAGGAATTTAAGGTGCGTTTTGCCATTGTTGTTTTTGTAAGTACGATAGTTACGGCGATTTTGGTGGGCGGTGTTGTAAATCAAATCGGACAGTTATTTGCATAGAGGGGTGCGGTATATGCCAAAAACAATTACAAACCTAACCTATAAAATCGAAAAACATGCCGCCAAGACTGGCTTTGTGTACAAGCTTGCCAGCGAATACTACAAGGGCATCATCCAAAAAGAGGTTGTGTTGGCAAGGATAACGGCTGACGACCACATTCTTTGTATTGGCGGCGGCATCTGCCCCTTCTCCGCCATACTTTTTCACCAAATAACAGGGGCAAAGGTAACGGTGATAGACAATAATGAAAGCTGTATACCTCAAGCAAAATGCCTTATACGCCGCCTGGGGGTGGATGAATTTGTGCGGGTTTTGCACCAATGCGGTTGCAGCGATATTTGTTATGGCGACTACACCGTAATACACATAGCATTGCAAGTTACACCCATGGAACAGGTGTTTGAAGCCGTTAGAAGCAAGGCAAACTCTGGAACCCGCCTTTTAGTGCGCCGCCCCAAAAAACAATTGGAAAATGCCTACTGCCATATGTGCGAAAATGCCTTGTCCTGCCGACCATATGTTGCCCACAAATCCCGTAATATTGGCAGCACCGCCTTGTATATAGCATGAAGAAGCGGCTGAAAACCATATGGGTAATTATTGTGGCGGTCTTGCTGTTGGTTGCCTTGCTCCAAATGGACGGGGCAGCTTTGTGGTACAGCCTTAGACATATCCCCTTGTGGCTGGTTTTTGCCATGCTTGCCATGCAAATCGCTGTCCAGTTATTGATAAACCTGCAATGGTTTCAAATATCCCGTCTTGTTGGCACGCCAATCGCCTTTTGGGATATGTTCTACATAAATTCCCAAGGTGCTTTAATGGACAGCATCACCCCTGGGGTTAAATTTGGCGGTGAAATAACCCGCGGGGTTCTTATCAGTCGTTTTGCTAAATGTTCTGGTGAAGGGGCGGCGGCAATGGTCGCCCTTCAAAAGATGTTCAGCCTAAGTGCGCTGTTTTTCGTGGTGCTTTTTACGGCAAGCGGTTTTATGGGCTCGGTTGCCTATGTTGCAGTCATTTTGCTGTTAGCGGCTTTTGTCGTTGCTTTTGCCATTCCCCATAAATTCAAGGAGCGTTTACAAGGCAAAGGCGGTAAAGTGCGGGGCTTTTTGGTAACTTTCTTCATACAATTGGAAGGCGTACGCAAAAATAAAGGGCATTGTGCAAAACTCGCCCTTCTATCCCTGTTCATATGGCTGCTTTATCCCGCCAGAATGTATTTGATAGCAATTCAATTTTACCCAGAAGCCAATCTGGCTCAAATCGCCGCAATCACCTTCACTGCTTACATGGTGGCAATGCTGCCAATTTTCCCAGGCGGCCTTGGCGGCTTCGAGGCAACCATGTCTGGGCTTTTGGTCGCCGCGGGATTTATTATAGCAGATGCCGCCATAATAACCATCTTTTTTCGCTTCGCCACCTTTTGGTTCGTGATGCTGTTAGGGCTGGCTTTTATCGGTGCTTACAAAATCAGAAGAAAGGGTGATGGCGTTGGGTAAAATGGTAAAGCACATACCAAATTTAATGACCATGGCAAATCTTATTCTTGGGATGTGGTCAATCTCGCTTATAATCCACGCTGGCAACTTCCACAGAGCCGCCCTTTTCATTTTGCTAGGCGGCTTAATCGACTTTTTTGACGGGCTTGTTGCCCGAAAACTAAACGCAGTAAGCCACATGGGCAAGCAGCTAGACTCCTTTGCGGACATTATCACATTTGGCGTTGCCCCCATCGTCCTAATCAACCATATCCATGCAGGGCAGCCTTCGTCAAGCCTAATCTGGCTTACATCCATGGTTTTTATTGGGGCAGGAGCATATCGCCTTGCACGTTTCAATATATCAGATTTTACCGACCATTTCCTAGGCTTGCCCATACCCGTTGCAGGCATAGCCCTAGCCATATACGCCACCCTGCACCCCATTTTATCCCGCGCAATTTCCTGGCATGGAGATACTCCCCTTTACTCAAAAATAACATCCCTATTTTTGATTTTGCTGTCTGTGCTGATGGTAAGCAGAAAGAAGATAAGGCGGTTTAAAACCAATTCCCGCAACACGCATTAGGGGCGCATATTATGCGCCCCTACGGTATTATTTTAGGTTTCTTTGCACCATTTCTTGCACGGCAAAGGAAGCCACGTGCTGGGCAAAGCTGTTCTGCCCAAAGCCCGCATCATAACCAAGCTCTTTTGCCAGCTCGTTTGAAATGCGAGGCCCGCCGCAAATAAGCACAACATCCTGGCGCAGACCTTCCGCTTCCAACATCTCCACAAGCTCTGTCATGTTGGCGATATGGACATCTTTTTGGGTCACAGTTTGGCTAACAAGCAACACATCCGCTTTAAGCTCCTTAGCTTTGGCGATAAAGTCCTCATTAGTCACCTGACTGCCCAGGTTATGAGCCTCAATACCCTCATAACGCTCCAGCCCATAATTCCCTGCAAAGCCTTTCATATTCATAATAGCGTCAATACCTACGGTGTGGGCATCTGTACCTGTAGATGCGCCAATTATCACCACATCCCGCCCAATGTTTTCGCGGATATAGGCAGAAACCTCCCCCATATCCATCACATCACCATCCACGGTTTGCACCACAATGCTGTCATAATCTATATCATGGGCAGTGCCGCCATAAACAACATAAAAAGTAAACCCGCTGTCCAACGCCCCGCTGTGAGCCACATTAGGGTCAGCTATGCCCATTTTCTTAGCCAACATCTTGGCGGCTTCCCGCCCCTTATCGTCATTAGCAACAGGCAAAGTAAAGGACAACTGCACCTTGCCGTCGTTTAATGTATCTCCATATGGTTTAATCATCTAATCCCTCCGTACTTTACTGGTTCATCAACCAAACAAACCCCCGCAAGAATAACAACCTGCGCGCAGGTGCTGGCTCTGTTTCAATCACATCAACACGTATTTGCCCGTCGCCTATGTTAATAAACCGACGACCTTCTCGTAATGTTAATAAAAATTCTGCGTAAATTGTTACTTCATTGCCTTCTATCGACCAATCCTCACCCTCTACTAGGGTTCTAACCCCTTGAAAGACCTGTTCTATTCTCTGTTGACGCACATTTCTTGCGCTAGGGCCATCAGCCCCGATTGTTACGGTTATGTCTTGTGGGTTTCTGCGGTCAAAGGTTATTTGGTTTGGGGTTAGGGTCATCCACCAGTCAGGCTCTTGGTCTTGTTCTTCAGGTTGTGGTGTTGGCGGGGTTATCCCTGGAGGGGTTGGAATTACTATGGGTGGCGGTGTTCCATCTGGCAGCAGTTGCGCTATGGTTCTATCTATAAACATGGTTTGCATACTTCCTGTAACCACATGGCGCATCCCAAAGGTTGCTATTAATGTTCCTGTGCCCGATGTGGTAGAGGGGGTAAGGTTAAAGACAACCCACACATCAAATAAAAATTGCTGGTTGGTTGTTGCGTTGTTTATCACCGATACTATTTGCGCCTGCGTTGTGGCATTTGTCACTGGCATGGTGTTTATGGCGTTTTGTATGGCATCCATTGCTTGGGTTATGGTGGGGTAGATTTGGTTGCCGCCAACTGTTAAACTGCCGCCTGCGCTTACTGTTGTTAGGTTTGGGGCGATTATATCTGCGGTTATGTGTCCGCCGACTAGGTTAAGGGTAGCAGGCTGCATCCCTCCAATCTGATTAGTTGATAAGCTGCCCCCGCCGTTTATTGTTGTGTTGCCCCGAAAGTCAAGGAAGCCGCTCACGGTATTATTGCCTAAAAGAGTTAAAGTTAGGTTACCGTTTGCATTTAATGCAAAAAAACTTGCACTGTTTAGTGTTATATTTGAATTTGGAGCAGTCTCTATATGCACACCCGCACTACTGCCAATAACTTCCACATTTGCTCCGCTATGCACAACCACCCAAATTCCACCGCCACCATCCGCAAATGCCTCCCACTGCACGGGATTGCCATAAGAATCACCAGGCTGCACCGTGGAAAGGTTTATAACACGGCTTGTCGCCCCCTGCACCTCACTGGCGGTTATCGCCAAGAGAGAAAGGGTCAAAACCGCAAAAACCCCCAAAATCTTGCTTTTAAACATAATATCTCCTCCTATAATTGTGGTAGGGGCGCGCATTGCGCGCCCACTGTCGGGTAAACGTACCCCACATCAACAATACGTTTGTCGGATAACGGGCGCATAATAT
>WQSI01000106.1 GCA_009787945.1 Defluviitaleaceae bacterium | reverse complement strand
TTTTTGGTCTTTTTGCCGAAATGCTACAGCGTCAGAACCCTCACATACCTATGGGTATGTGAGGAACCTGCCCCCTTGCATTTCAACAAAAATCCTCAAAAATCTGACGAAAGCAGGTTTCGGAACAGTTCTAATAAAAAATGGGCAATAAAAGCCCACGAAGATTGCGAATTTTCATTCAAATCTTTGATAACCTCAGGAGCGTTAGCGTGAGGTGAGAAGCGGGCTTCTTCTTCATACCAAAATAGTCTACCATACTGGCAGACCATTGTCAAGGATTTTTTTAAATTTCTTCCAAAGTTTTTATAAAATTTTGATGCTTTGCCATTAAATAGCGGAAAATGGGGTATCCAAAAACATTAACCACCACAAACTGCCCAATAAACACAGAAAGGGCGATAGGCGCGAAAGCCCCCCAAGTTACAGCATCCATGCCGCCCCCTGCAATCAAAATAACCAATGGTATAACGATTGCGTTGACCAATGTGGGCCATATAGATGCCACAAGCAAATTGTCCAAAAGCCGCTTGGTAACGCGGATTAACACAAGAGCAACCACTGTCGCCAATGTGCCCAGGACGGCATCCAAAACCCCATAAGGTGACATTACAAGGTTTGCGATAAACACACCCAAAGCCACCGCAGGCGCGAAAATGGGATTAAAGAAAGCCAGCAAATTAAGGCTTTCTGCCACCCGAAACTGAATTGCCCCAAAACCAATTGCCCCTTGGGCGATGGTGATAGCAGCATACAAAGCCGCCACCACAGCCATGTAAACCATGGAACGTGTTGAAATTTTCATAAAAAAACCTCCTGTTTTTTGTTTTGAGGGGTGGTTATCAGGCACACCCCCGTTATTAAATTTAATTACTTAACGCGGAAATATCAAGTAAAACCCTTAGCTTTCTGCGAATTTCCAAAATAAGAAACCAAACCATCCAATTCAATCTCGGTTTCTTTGCCGCTTGCCATGGATTTCACAGTAACCCTTCCTTTTTCCAGTTCAGAATCCCCAATTATCGCGGCAAATTTCGCCTCCGCCTTGTTGGCGTATTTCATCTGGGCTTTCACCCCACGCGCGCCCAGGTCAGTGATAACAGAAATGCCTTTTTTACGCAAACAATTCGCCATTTCCAAGGCTTTTAACGCCCCCGCATCCCCCATATGGCCGATAAAAAGCTCGATGCCCTTGTCTATGGCGGGCAATTTCCCTTGGTTTCTAAGGATTATCAGCAAACGCTCCATACCCATGCCAAAGCCAACAGCTCCCGTAGGCTGTCCGCCGTTTTTCTCCACCAGTTTATCATACCGCCCGCCGCCGCAAACGGTAGACTGGCTTCCCAAATCGTCAGATGTAAACTCAAAAACCGTGCGGGTATAATAATCCAGCCCGCGGACTATGGATTTATTAATCACAAAAGATATGTCTAAAATTTTAAGATTTTCTTGAAGTTGTTCAAAATGCTCCCGAGCCTCGTCAGAAATGTAGTCCAATGGCACAGGCGCATCTGTTAAATGCTCCTGACAATCAGGGTTTTTGCAGTCCAGCACCCGCATGGGGTTTTTACCCATCCTATCCCTGCACAGGTCGCATAAATTTTCCTCTTTAGCCCGCAAAAACGCCAGCAGCGCGTCATTATAACGCTTACGACACTCCCCATCACCAATAGAATTTAAATGAAGAGTTAAATTTTCCACCCCAAGCCTGGTTAGGTAAAGGTGGGCAAGGCTTATCAGCTCCGCATCTGCGCTTGCCTCATAACTGCCGAAATATTCTGCTCCAAACTGGTAAAACTCACGATAACGCCCTTCTTGAGGACGCTCCGCCCGAAAGTTCGGACAAATATAGTAAAGTTTGGCAGGCATTGGCAAGTCATACAAGCTGTTTTCAAGGTAAGCCCGCACCGTTCCTGCCGTGCCTTCAGGACGCAGAACATACTCCCGCCCGCCTTGGTCAGTGAAGCTGTACATTTCCTTTTGCACAATGTCCGTGGCTTCCCCAACAGACTGGCGGAAAAGCTCAATCCGCTCAAATGTGGGGGTTCGTATCTCCTGCGCCCCAAAAACCACAGCAACCTCCCGCGCCGTTTTTTCTATATATTGCCAAAGGGCTGCCTGGTCGCCATAAACGTCCTTTGTGCCCTTGGGTTTTGTAATTGCCACAACATCACCCCCATTAAATTTCAGACAATTATAACACAACAATTTGATAAACGCAACAAATAAATTTTAAGTTGATTTATTTCCCGTTTTAGACTATAATTAGATTATGGAAATTTTTAACCTGTTTTTTCAAATGAACATTAATGAGCAAATTGGTGTCGCAGGTGTTGTGAGCCTGTTTTTGCTGTGCTTTTTGCTACGCATTGGGCTAACCATCAGCTACCAAGCCGCCATTGGGCTTGCGGGTTTGCAGGTCAAAAGCCTTAAAGTGAAAAGTGATGTGGAAAAGCTGTCAAATGGGGCTTTCGGGCGGGTTGCCAAGGAATATGTGGCTCTGGCACAGGCAGGGGCAAAGGTGGATGCTCTTGGGCTTGCCAAAACCTCAATTTACACCAATCGGCTGTTGTTTTTTAATTTTAACAGCCTAGGACGGCTGATAAAAGACTTAGAAACAGCATTTGTACCTATCGCCATCCTTGTTGTCATAGTCATATCCAATCAGCTGGAATTCGCCCTGCTTTTCGGCGGCGTTTTCATTTTGTTGCGCATTTTCGGGGCAATTTTTGATATAAACACCGCAAAAGACCGTTATATCACAGTTCTTGCCCGAATTTTAGCAAAAGACGTTGGCAAATTCTTCCCGCAAGACACGGCAGGGGCAGTCTACACCCTGGGGGCTGATTTAAAGGAGTTTTTAGCCCGCCAGTCCGCCATGTACAGCGATATTTTAATAAAAATTAACGGAGAGTTTGTAAATTCCATTAAATCCAATGTTGCCACCATGACAGACAGCGTAGAAGCCACCTTAAACGCCATAACCCGCCATGATGGCGTGGGCGAAGCGGCAAGCCAAATTAAGGCGTTAGGGGTAGCCGCTGAAGCCATGGCAGAGCGCATGGAATTTTCTGGCAAACACAGCGAAGTCCTTGAGCAAAGCTTGGCACAAATTCGGGAAAATCAGACGGTTTTGGGGGCATCCGTTTCTGCCTATGAAGCCTCACTAAAAGACATAACAGCCCAAATGGGGGATGCCATGGGCAAAATCGTGGCTTATCACATGTCTGCGGCAAACACCCAAATTGCTGACAGCATAGGGGAAAACTTGGCACAGGTAAAGTCTGCAAATGCTGACCAATTGGCAGAGGTGAAGGAAATTTTCGCCCAGCTAACCGAGCAAAACCGCCAAACAAACCGCATTTTAACATCACTTTTGAAAGGCGGTGAAGATGATGATTAGGAACAAAACTTTAGAACTTCTGGAGCAATATCCCCCAACCCGCTTAACCGTAAGCCCCGCAAACGTGCGCCATAAGGGGGCTGGCATTATTTACGGCACATTGGAAATAACCAACGAAACCGAGGGGGAATTGGTTGGCAAAGTCGCCTCAATGGCTGATTTTATCACCTTTTCACCTAGCGAGTTTGTGGGAAACAAAATAACGGTGGAATACACTCTGGATTTGGTGGGTTTGTCTGGGGAAATTGGCACATCTGCGGTGATAACCACCAACGGCGGCGAAAAAACCGTGGACTTTACCATAACCGTCAACCCTCCAGATGTGCTAACCAAAGATGACCTGGTTTTGGCAGGTTTGGATGATTTTGCAGAATATGTAAAAACCCATCCCATTGCCGCCCGCCAGCTTTTCACCCGCCATGACTTTATGGCGTGGCTTATGGGCATGAACTACCCAAATATGGACATTTACGAGCATTTTGCCGCAGACCCTAACAAAGAGCGGGCGGTGGACAATTTTTTGGTGTTTAGCGGCAAAAAATACAAGGCGAAAATTGTGCCAGAAGCCACCAGTTTAGCCCATTCCATAGGCATGTGGGAGGACACGGTAACAGGCTCTATTGCCCTGCGGAAAACCACTTGGGGCTATGCCGAAGCCACCTTACAGGTTACAGCTGGGGGCGATTGGTTCAAACTGTCCAAAAACAAGATAACATCAGCAGATTTCGACAGTGAGAACGCCGCAGAAATCCACTATATGATTTTGCCTGCCGAAAGCGACGGGCGGGACACAGCCACGGTAATAATCCAAGGGGACCAAGAGCATAAAATACACATTCACAGCACATCTGCCGCGGCTTTTGATGCCCGCCTGGACAAAAAAACCTTCTTTTTTGACGACCGCGGAAAACTGCTAATAACCAACAATACAGGGCAAGATTTGATGATTGACATTGCCTGTGAGCCTTTCATAAAATTTGAAGCCAAACGGTTTTACATTGGGCGCACAGCAGAAATTGACTTTGAGATAAAATATGGAAGCATTAAGGCGGCAAGCCTGGCTTTCAAGCGGCAAATGTACGCAGAAAGCCACATTCACGTGGTTGCGATAGATTCTGGTAAAAGCTACGGTCGGCGTTTGCCGTTAACATTGTGGGGGGGCTAATTGTGGCGAATAGAGCAATAGGTAAAATTCTGCGGTTTGAGAGGATTTTTAACAAGCGGCATGATGCAAAATCCACCTTGGCAATGGCTTTGACCTATTATATGGGCTATGGCATTTCAGGGCAAAAGGATTTGCTTCATAAGGCTAATTTTGTGCTGCAAACGGCGGATTTCGGGGCGGATTTAACCATGTCTTTCGCCCATTGTTTTATTGCCTGTGAAATGGAAAATTTTGACTTGCTGGACGAGCTGTTGGCAGGGATGAAATCCCGCAGAAACGCCATGAAAAGCCACGACCCCACCTCCTACGCACGTTATTTATATTTCACCTGCTTCCAAGCCCTAGCAAGAGGGAAGGACAGAGCCGCAACAAAGCAATATCGGGCTTTAGAGGACTTTTATCAGCAGGCAAAGGTTGCCAGTGCCAGGTTGCTCCTCGCCAATTTAAATTTGGTGATGGGAGAATATGACTTGGCGTTCCAATTCCTTCATAAAGCCTATAAAAGCGGGGAGCGCAGCCCTTTGTTCTTTCTATGCCTTGCCCGTGCCTTCGGGGAAGCAAAGCCCAATATTGCAGAAGGCGAACTGCTACTACCCCTGATTTCATGGGCTTTAAACAGCGGCTGCTATATTGACAATATTATAACAAAAAATGAAATGTTAGCAGAAAGCCTGTTGCGCCGCCGACCAAAAGCGGCAGAAGCCCTCCACAATCACCATCCCGCCAACTGGACATTGCATATTATCGTCACTGCCCATATGATTGACAACGATTTGTCAGACATTGCCTTTAATTATTACCGCGAGGCAGAGGCTCGCCAGCTTAACTTCCCCCAATTGTACGACTTTTTACTGCGCTCTGCCCACAAAAACAGCAATGAGGACATTAGCGGCTATGCCCTAGCCCAATATATCAAGCAAGAGGGGGAAATCCCCGAAGATATGCGCCCTTTCGTCTATCATTTGGTGGTACAGGGGGCTCTCGGCGGTCGCCATGATGAAATTATGGAAGAAATCNGCAGTGACATTTGGGCATTTGCCTGCCGCAGTTTGGAACAGCATTTATATGGCAAATATTACTATAGCTTATATAAATTTATGGTGGATGCCCGCATCTCTGGGACGCGGCTACCTGTAGAGCGCAAATATGTGTCAGCCGCTGAAGAGGTGATAAAATCACTGCTTTTCGCCTATGACATTGTTGTGGATGACCCTCGGGCGAAGAAAATTTTGGTTCAAGAAGATTTTAAGCGGCAGGAGGAGCTGCAC
>WQSI01000105.1 GCA_009787945.1 Defluviitaleaceae bacterium | reverse complement strand
TTTTTAGCCAAAGTGTCCTTGTGGGCATCGGTTAGCACCATACCCTTTGGGGTTAGCATGAAAACGCGGTTCGTAACCTCCGAAACCCTGCCGTCTAAGGTGTGGACAACACCGCTTAAAAAATCCATAATGCGCTGTGCATCTGGTGCTTCCAAACCCTCTAATTTTACAATAATACCCTTGCCTTCTTTTAGGTTTAAAGACAATGGCGCAGCATCTTCAATGCTTTGCGGGTAAGCCATAAGAATTTCTGATACATCATCACGACCTATAGTGTAAAGAACGCCGTCCTCTTCTTTGTTGAAGGTTTTTCTCGGTGAAATTGCCCTGGTATCGCCAGTTTTTTGACGCTCTTCTCTGGCATTGCGCAACGAGCCAATGGTTTCAATGTCGTCACCTGTAGGGTACTCATACTGCTCCACTACTTCCTCGTAGGTGTCACTTTCCACTTCCGCCTGAAAGATGAAGTCTTTAACTTTTTGAAAAAATGCCATATTTTTTTATCCCCCTATAAAATTGTTGTTCAATAATTATGCCATACATTGGGCGGCTTGTCAAGGCTGTTTTTAATTTAACAGCAAGCGATTATCGACATTTTGACCATCCACTACAATCCAGTCAAATAGACGGATATAAGGATTTTGCGCCACGTCTAAAATTACAAATTCTGAAGGTCTGTAACCAAATTGTAATGGAAGAACAACCTGGCGGAAAACCGCGTGACCTCTGTTAGCAACAAAAACACCTGTTATTGATTCGATAAAATCAAGAACAAAGGGGTTTTCATCATGGTAAATGGCATCGCCCACCCTTAAATTGCTTCCCTCTGCTAATATGTAAAAAGTTGTTCCGTCGCTGGAAACCCAGCCTGCAACGGCTTCCACAACAATTTCTCCGTTACCTATGTAATGGTCAACAGTCATCATTTGGTAACGCTCCCGCACAAAATCCCGCGGAACAGGAAAGGTACTTAGCTCCACCAAGGCAGAAGAGGGGATTTTCAGCCCCTGCACTGGATTTTGCTGTAGTTGGAAGGTGACAAAGCGATGGTCGATAAACCTAAGAGTCTCAAAATTTGTGCGGAAAACCACGTAAACATCATCACCTTCACGTAACAGGCGGTAAACCATAACACGAAGAGGTACAAGGTCGCCGCCATCTTGCAGAAATATGGTTAAATTTAGCTCAACAAACCAATTTTGCGCGTAGGACAAAGGCACATAGGCGGCGATAAACCAGTCATTTCCGCGAACGACCCTAAAAGCATCACGGATGGCGATTTCATCATATTCATTTTCATAAAACTCTTCAGTTTCTTCATATATATCCTCAGTCATCTGGACTTGGATGGCATTTCTTGCGATGCTATCCATATTTTCGAGGGTAAACGCCCCCTCTAAATTATCAACATGAAAGCTAACAACCCCAGGGCGGCTCGCTACAATCCCGCTGGCTACCAACTGCCCAGCCCGCACCCGCCTAAGCTCTTCCACATGAAAATTTAAATTAACGCCCCGCACACCTCGGTAAACCGCCTCATCACGGATTATAACCCCAGCAAACCCCGTTGGCGGGTCGGTATACCCAACTTCCACCCGCATTTGCTCCACATCAGCCTGCAATACATGGGTGTAAACATACCCTGCCACATAAACCCCCAAAAGCAACAAAACAAAGGCAAAAAAGACCTCTACACGAAGTCTGCGCCGAGTTGTTTTTCTAGGAATTTGTGACATGCCATCCACCTCTAGGACAATTATACCACAAAAAATAAGCCTGGGCAACAAATAATTTCTTCATTATTCAACACGCCCTTGACGAAAATACATAAAAAGGGTATAATCTACTTGAGAGAACAATTTGAAGCAAGGAGAAATGCTTTTACATGATAAATCCAAACCACTTGCCAATAATTTTCGGCAAGCTTGATGAAAACATAATAGCCGTTGAAAATGCCCTGGACGTTAGCATTGTAAACCGTGACGGGCAGTTGTTTGTGACTGGGGATAATAAAGAGCGGGCTTTGCAAATCCTGCGCAAATTGGCAGAAAAGGCAGAGGATGGTGAGGCCATTGACGCTTCCACCGTGGCATATCTGCTGGAAAGCCAGTCAGACGGCACAATCGCCCAATTAGGCAAAAACAGCGGCGCAGTAGCGATAACCACCACGGGCAAAGCCATTAAACCCAAAACCCTAGGGCAAGAGAGATATGTTGACCAAATCAACAAAAACACTGTAATTTTTGGCGTTGGACCTGCTGGCACAGGAAAAACCTACCTGGCTATGGCAATGGCAATAACCGCTTTTAAGCGGGGGGATGTTGCCCGCATAATCCTGACCCGCCCCGCAATTGAAGCGGGAGAAAAGCTAGGTTTTTTGCCAGGTGATTTACAGCAGAAGGTTGACCCATATCTGCGCCCTCTTTATGATGCCCTTTTTGAAATTATGGGGCAGGAAGCCTTCCACCGCAACATGGAAAAAGGGCTGATAGAGGTGGCCCCTCTGGCGTATATGCGCGGCCGCACCCTGGACAACTCCTTTATAGTTCTGGATGAGGCTCAAAACACCACCCCCGCCCAAATGAAAATGTTTCTAACCCGCATTGGCTTTGGCTCAAAAGCCGTCATCACTGGGGATATTACCCAGATAGACCTGCCAAGCGGTCAGCAATCGGGCTTAAACGAAGCTTTAAAGATAACCAAAGGCATTGAGGGCATAGGCATATCTATGTTAACAAAAAAAGACGTGGTTCGTCACCCTCTTGTGCAAAAAATTATCGAAGCTTACGAAAAACAGGACAACCAAAGAGAAGCAAAAAAACAACGATTGGTTGCTAGGAGGCGTAGTTAGCGACCTCCACAGAAATTGCATTCCACCATCTTTTTGGTCAATTTCCAATTTTGACTTCGTACCCGCAAGAAGGCGGGCGCATCAAAGATGCGGTTTGCGAAGCAAACTACTGAGCGGGTTCAGAACCTGCACGAACCTATGGGTTCGCACAGAACCTGCCCCCTTGCAAAATCGTAAATTGCCTCAAAAATCTGGCGAAAGCCAATTCCCGCGGAGGTCTAATGAGTACACCAAACAAGAGAAAAAGGCGCAGATTGCCCACCTATATCGTGGTGCTTACGTCAATTGCTTACATCCTTACCCTAGCACTGGCAGGGCTTGACTACATTGTGCCATACACCCATGACGATTTGACCGTAGGCTCGGTTTCCCCCGTCCACTTCCAGGCTCACCGCCAAGTGGAAAATTTTTATTTGACAAATATCGCAAGGGAAGAAGCGGCGGCTGCCGTGCAAACCCTTGAACAATACGACCCCACCGTAACCGTAGAAGTTTTGGCTAATGTAGAAAGGTTTTTCATAAATGCAAGCATGTTGCGGGGCGAATATATGCCAATTTTGCTCCCCTTCGACCCTGTGATGGATTATGATGAAAACAGACCCCTGCCAGATATGGCACGCCTAGGGGTGGAGCTTACCAACAGCCAATTCAGCCATATGATAACGGGGGACAGCTCCACATTTGCGTCTTTTTATGTCGAGCTGACGGATTTGATACGTGCAAGCCTATACGAAAACCGAAACTCCATTGCCGACATTGAAGTTGGTTTGGGCATTTTAAATTTTGACGAAGAATATATAGGCATCGGCAGAGCTGTAGCTTCCGAATTTTTGCGCTCAAACATGGTGCCAAATGAGGTAGAAACCGAACGTCTGCGCCAGGTGGCACGTGACGAAACTGGCATTATATGGTTTCAAATGGGGCAAACCATCGTCATGCAAGGCTCTATAATTGACGAAGAAGCCTATCTGGGTTTGCTAGAGCTTGGCTATCTAGGAATTAGTGCTGGGGCGATAATCACAGGAATTGCAGGCAGCCTGCTAACGGTGACATTGGTTTTCCTAATATCTATTTTCTATATCTACCTTTTCAAAAAGGACATCGTTGTCCACAGAAAGCAGACAACCCTGCTTTTCGCCCTATATATGATGGTTATTGTGCTTTTGCGCCTAATGGTCTTTTTGCCTTTCTACTTCACACCAATTATGCTTTTTGCCATGCTTGTGTCAATTTTAATTGACATGCGTCTGTCTGCCGTGCTGACAGTGGGTGTCGCCCTTATAGCTTTGGTTATGAACCCTATGGACACAATGTTCATCACTTACGCCGTCATCAATGGCATTTTTGCCGCCATGATAGCACAGCGCATTGTTGTCCGCTCCAATATGCTTTTGGCGGCAGGGGTGTTCATACTTGTTAATGCCTTAACGGTATTTGCAAATTATTTCCTTTTCGCAGGTGGGTTTAGCGAGTACACCCTAATGTCAGCTATGCTTGCCATGGTAGGCGGCGTTATGACCATTACACTGGCATATGGTTCGCTTCCTCTATGGGAAAATATGTTCCAAGTTGTCACCCAAAACACTTTGCTGGAGCTGACAGACCCTAACAACGCCCTGTTGCGCCGTCTGCTAATCGAAACCCCAGGAACATACCATCATTCCCTGGTTGTTGCCAATTTAAGCGAAGCCGCCTGTTATGACATTGGTGCAAACCACGTGTTGGCGCGGGTTGGAGCTTATTATCACGACATAGGCAAAATGAAATATCCCCAGTATTTTGCCGAAAACCAGACAGACTTTAACCCCCATGACAGCATGGAACCCTTGGAAAGCGTGGAGGTGCTAAACAGCCATATTTCTAACGGCATGGAGCTTGCAAAAGAACACAAGCTTCCAGGAATTGTAAGCGACTTTATTTTTGAGCATCACGGAACATCCACCATGAGCTTCTTTTTGTCCAAAGCCCAGAAAGCAAGCCCAATTCTAAAGGTGGACGACGCAGATTATAGATACAAAAACCGCATACCCCAATCCCCAGAAACAGCGGTGGTTATGTTGGCAGACACCTGCGAGGCGGCTGTACGCTCTGTTTTTGGCAAAGGTGACAAGTCCACTGACGAAATGGAAGCATTTGTAAAAAAGCTAATTAAAGATAAACTGGATGACGGGCAATTGGATGCATCTAAGCTGACAATTAGTGACTTGGCAACCATCACCCGCGCATTTATGCGGGTTTTCAAAGGTATGCACCACGAGCGTGTGCCATACCCAAGCAAGAAATAAAGGAGAAATAATAAAGGAGAACCATGAACCCACTATACGACCGTTACAAACAATTGGCGCAGGAGGCTTTTTTTGCCACCCTGCGCCATGAAAATATTGTGTTTTCCGTTGGAGTTTCCGCAAAGCTTGTGTCAAACCAGCGTATGCACGAGTTAAACCGAGAATTGCGGGGAAAAGACGCAACAACAGACGTGTTAAGCTTCCCTCTAATGAGCCGAGAGGACATTCTGCGGGCAAACCACGAGGGCATCTACGTGAACCTTGGGGATATTGTTATCAATTTGGAAAAGGCAAGGGAGCAAGCCCACGAATATGGTCATTCCACACGGCGGGAGGTGGCTTTTTTAACCGTCCACGCCACCCTGCACCTTTTAGGCTACGACCACGACACAAAAGCCGCAGAAGCCGAAATGTTTGCCAAACAAGAAGCAATTTTAGAAGGGATGGGGCTAACAAGATGATATACGCGCTAATGGCAATATCCCTCGTATTTTTGCTGTTTTCCACCTGGGTCACTTACAAACAATACCGCGAAGGCAAAGTTGTTCGGCAAATTTTCACAAAAATGCGGGCAATTAGTATACTAATCAGCATACTAATGGTTATTGTCCTTTTTGCTGATTTTGTTTTGTTTGCTTAAATTCTAAATAACTAATGAGATTGCGGGTCAAGCCCGCAATGACGGTTAAAAACCACGCCATCCCGCACCACCCACAACGTCATCCCGCGCTTGACGCGGGAGCCCATCAGCACTAACAAGCCCCTACAATAGTGGGCTAGTGACAACTAATGGGATTGCGGGTCAAGCCCGCAATGACGATTGGTAGGGGCGCGCATTGCGCGCCCGTTATCCGGCAAACGTAATGTTGATGAAAAATACGCTTGCCCGACAGCGGGCGCGCA